>NZ_JBFRRH010000110.1:39406-98995 GCF_041472995.1 Vibrio sp. 10N.261.46.A3
CTCGTGGGTTGGTGGATTAAACAGAAGCTCTCTTTTCAGCAGCGATTGCTCGAGCAGCAGCTAGAGTCCGATCGTTTGTTGCATGAATCTCAGCAAGCTCAGCTCAAAGCATCACTCGCAGAGGCGCAACAAGAGCTCGATGAGCTAGATGATGACCGAGACAAAGCGGCATTCGAGCTCAAGCAGGCGCACGGTAAGGTGATGGCAGCGATGGAAAAGCTGCGCTACTTTGAGGCGGTAAAGCAAGAGCGCCAGCAGTATGCCGATGAGATCAATGTACTTAAGGATCATAAGTCTGAATTAGAAGCCGAGCTGCGCGAGCAAGAAGCAAGGCATGACCAAGAAAACTTAGCGAACAGTGAAAAGCTGCAGTTGCTAGAGCAAGCTGAATCACGACTTAAGCAGCAGTTTGAACTGTTAGCGAATCAACTGTTTGAAACAAAAACCGCTAAGGTCGATCAGCAAAACAAGCAGAGTCTAGAAGGTTTGTTGTCTCCACTAAGAGAACAGTTGGAAGGCTTCAAGAAACAAGTGAACGACAGCTTCAGCCAAGAGGCCAAAGAGCGTCACACCTTGGTGCATGAGCTTAAGAATCTACAACGTCTCAATGAGAGTATGACGCGTGAAGCGGTGAACCTGACTCAAGCGTTAAAGGGTGATAACAAACAACAAGGTAACTGGGGCGAAGTGGTACTGGCTCGGGTGCTTGCTGAATCAGGGCTGCGCGAAGGTCATGAATACCAAACGCAAGTGAACCTGCAAAACGATGCGGGCAAGCGTTATCAACCGGATGTGATCGTGCATCTGCCACAAGACAAGCAAGTGGTGGTCGATTCGAAAATGGCGTTGGTGGCCTTTGAACGCTACTTCAATGCCGAAACCGACCAGCAGCGCGATGCTGCATTGCGTGATCACTTGGTGTCACTGCGAGCGCACATTAAAGGCTTGAGCCAGAAAGATTATCATCAGCTCAAAGGCATACAGAGTCTGGATTACGTGTTGATGTTTATCCCGGTTGAGCCAGCATTCCAAGTGGCGATTCAGGCCGATCCTAGCTTGGTGAAAGATGCGATGGAGCAAAACATCATCTTGGTCAGCCCAACCACTCTGCTGGTGGCACTGCGTACCATTGATAATCTGTGGCGCAACGACAGACAGAACCAGAACGCCCAAGTTATCGCGGAACGTGCGAGCAAGCTTTACGACAAGCTGCGCCTGTTTGTTGATGATATGGAAGGTCTTGGTAGCTCATTAGACAGAGCCAACCAAAGCTACCAAGGGGCGATGAATAAGCTAGTCACAGGGCGAGGCAACGTGATTCGTCAGGCCGAAAGCTTCAAGCAACTGGGTGTTGAAGTGAAGAAACCGATCTCGATTGGTTTGGCTGAAATGGCGCAAAATGAGGCTTTTTCAGAAAATGCCTCCTTAGTAGAAAGACAACCTGCTGAGGATAAAGTAAACTAATCGGCCGCAGCGCCTCTAAATACAAAGAGCGCTGTCGATGAGAACTTACCATGGTAGATAACAGCATTATGGACACAAGCGTGCAGACAAATTCAGCAGTAGAGTCAGAAACCACACACTTTGGTTTCGAAACAGTCGCAAAAGACGAAAAAGTCGCGAAAGTAGCAGAGGTATTTCACTCTGTAGCCGCTAAATACGACATCATGAATGACTTAATGTCGGGTGGTGTTCACCGCTTGTGGAAGCGATTCACGATTGATTGTAGTGGCGTTCGCCCGGGTCAACGTATCCTAGACCTTGGTGGTGGTACCGGTGACCTGACTGCGAAGTTCTCGCGTATCGTTGGTGAAAAAGGCCACGTGGTTCTTGCTGATATCAACAACTCAATGCTGAATGTTGGCCGTGATAAGCTGCGTGATAGCGGTATTGTTGGCAACGTACATTACGTTCAAGCAAACGCTGAAGAGTTGCCTTTCCCAGACAACTACTTCGATTGCATTACCATCAGCTTCTGTCTGCGTAATGTCACCGATAAAGACCAAGCGCTGCGTTCAATGTACCGTGTGCTTAAGCCGGGTGGTCGTTTGTTGGTTCTTGAGTTTTCTAAGCCAGTACTTGAGCCGCTATCGAAGGTTTACGATGCCTACTCTTTCCATCTGTTGCCAAAAATGGGTGAGCTGATTGCTAACGATGCAGACAGCTATCGTTACCTTGCAGAATCTATCCGCATGCACCCTAACCAAGAAACCTTGGAAGGCATGATGCAGGAAGCGGGTTTCGAGAATACTAAATACTTCAACCTAACGGGCGGCATTGTTGCGCTGCACCGCGGTTACAAGTTCTAGTCGAACTTGGTAGCAGGCTCGTAGGGCGTGCTAAACAATAAGAATAAAGATAGAACGGATAGGTTAAGGCTTATCCGTTTTCAAAGGTAAGGACAGTCATGCCATTTGATCCATTGGTAACCGCGGTTATTGAAACCTCTTTAAATACTTTCGTGAACGATGATCCAGCCTTGGTTCGTCGTTTGTCTCGTTTAAAGGGGCAGATCATTCAAGTTAATTTGAAAGAGTTGAATAAAACACTCACTTTCGTTTTCAGCCAACAAATCGATGTGTTGTCGGAATACGAAGGGCAGCCTGATTGCTACCTATCTTTGAACCTATCGGTATTACCGGAACTGCGTGAGCAATCGAACATCACCAAGCTGATCAAGCAAGATAAGCTTATCTTAGAAGGTGATATTCAACTGGCTCAGAAATTTGCTCAGCTGATGACAGACTGCAAGCCTGACTTGGAAGAGTGGTTATCGCGCGTAACGGGTGATGTGGTTGCGCATACCTTGGTCCAAGGCGTTAAAAACGTCGGTGGCTTTGTAGCAAAACAGGCGACTAAGCATCAAAACCATGTTGCTCAAGTTCTGACTGAAGAGTGGAAGATCGCACCCGCACCGTTAGAAGTCGCGCATTTTTGCGACCAAGTCGATGACGTAAAAAGCTCTGCTGCTCGTCTTGAAGCTAAGTTGAACGCTCTGTTGGAGAAAGCATGACCCCAGCAGAACTGAAACGTCTTTATCATATTATCAAAGTACAGTTGGAGTACGGCCTTGATGAGTTGATGCCGGAACACCAACTGACTAAAGCCCCTTTGTTGGCGCGAAAGTCACTGTTTTGGCTCAAGAACAAGCATCAAGATAAAGAGTTGGGTCATCGCTTGCGCCTTGCACTGCAAGAACTTGGCCCAGTGTGGATCAAGTTTGGACAGATGATGTCGACACGTCGTGATCTGTTCCCTCCTCATATCGCCGATCAGTTAGCTCTGTTGCAAGACCAAGTTGCGCCGTTTGATGGACAACTGGCGAAGCAAGATATGGAAAAGGCGTTGGGTGGCAGTTTAGATAACTGGTTTACCGACTTTGATATCGAGCCACTGGCTTCTGCTTCTATTGCTCAGGTGCATACCGCAAAGCTTAAAGAGAGCGGTCGCGAGATTGTTCTGAAGGTAATTCGACCTGATATTCGCCCGGTGATTGACGCAGATCTAAAACTGATGCACCGAATGGCGCGTATAGTCGCTAAGTCGCTTCCTGAAGCACGTCGTTTGAAACCGGTTGAAGTGGTTCACGAGTACGAGAAAACGTTACTCGATGAATTGGATCTGCGCCGAGAGGCAGCCAATGCCATTCAACTGCGACGTAATTTTGAAGGCAGTGAAGAGCTGTATGTTCCAGAGGTTATCCCTGATCTAAGCAGCGAAACCCTAATGGTGTCAGAGCGTATCTACGGTATTCAAGTATCCGATATTGAGACGCTAGAAGCCAACGGCACCAACATGAAATTGCTCGCGGAACGCGGTGTGACGGTATTCTTCACCCAAGTATTCCGAGACAGCTTTTTCCATGCAGACATGCACCCGGGCAACGTATTTGTTAACCCAGAGAATCCAGATAACCCTCAGTGGATTGGTTTGGATTGTGGCATTGTCGGCACGCTCAACAGCGAAGATAAGCGCTATTTAGCAGAGAACCTGCTGGCTTTCTTCAATCGAGATTACCGTAAAGTTGCCGAGCTGCATGTTGATTCGGGGTGGGTGCCACACGACACCAACGTCAATGATTTTGAGTTCGCGATCCGTATGGTGTGTGAGCCAATTTTTGCAAAACCACTTGGCGAGATCTCATTTGGCCATGTGTTGCTAAACTTATTTAATACAGCAAGACGTTTCAACATGGAGGTTCAGCCTCAGTTGGTACTTCTACAGAAGACCTTGTTGTATGTGGAAGGTCTAGGTCGTCAGTTGTATCCGCAACTTGATTTGTGGGCAACCGCCAAGCCTTTCCTTGAAACCTGGATGATGAATCAGGTGGGGCCGCAAGCTGTGATCAACGCAGTAAAAGAGCGCGCGCCATTCTGGGCAGAAAAACTGCCAGAGCTGCCAGAGCTACTTTATGACAGCTTGCGCCAAGGTAAAGCGATGAACCACAGAATGGATCAGCTTTATCAAGGCTACCGAGATAGTAAGCGTCAGCAAGCAACTGGAAAGTTTTTGTTTGGCGTTGGAGCCACTTTAGTCGTATGCTCCGCAATATTAGTTTCAAGCCCTTATGAGCAGCTATCTATGGGCTGTGGCATCGCAGGTGTCACATTTTGGTTGCTTAGTTGGCGAGCTTACCGTCGTTAGACAGTAGACTCTCTTAATATTTTTATGTGTAGACAGACCCGAGGACAATGACAATGGGTGGTATCAGTATTTGGCAACTTCTAATCATTGCTGTAATTGTAATTTTGCTATTCGGAACAAAGAAACTGCGCGGTATGGGTGGTGACTTAGGTTCAGCGGTTAAAGGCTTCAAAAAAGCGATGAGCGATGAAGACAAGCCTGCAGATAAGAAAGATGCAGACTTCGAACCAAAGAATATTGAACAGCAGAAGACAGAAGCTCACGCTGAAACAACTGCTGAAACAAAGAAAGACAAAGAGCAGGCGTAAATCGTGTTTGATATCGGTTTTTGGGAACTGGTATTAATATCTGTCGTTGGGTTAGTGGTTTTAGGGCCTGAGCGTTTGCCCGTGGCGATTCGCAGTATTTCCAAGTTTGTTGGACAAGCGAAAAGCATGGCAAATAGTGTGAAAGATGAACTTTCTCATGAGCTTAAGGTGCAAGAGCTGCAAGAAAACCTACGCAAGGCGGAAAAAATGGGTATGGAAGATTTATCTCCAGACCTTAAAGCGTCAGTCGATGAACTTAAGCAGGCCGCTGCTGAGGTTCAACGTCCGTATGCTAAGCCTGAGTCTGATAAGCCAAGTGAGACTAAACCTAGTGTCACGGAAACTGTGGAATCTGAAACCATTCAGGTCAACAGCGAAGCTTCAGCACCGTCAGATAAGAAAGCCGAATAGTCTCGCAAGGAGGAGTCGCCGGATGCTTGAGTCGCTAGATGTTTAAATAGATAGCTATTCAAGTAAACAACTATTCAAGTGGATACCAATTCAACTGGATAGATACACGCGCGGCTCCTTTTCGATCTTCCTGTTTAAGAGGTTTGACATGTCTTCGACTGAGCAGACACAGCCTTTAATTAGCCACCTTCTAGAACTACGTAATCGCCTTCTACGTGCGATTGTCGCGGTGCTAGTGATATTTGTCGGGCTAATTTATTTTGCTAATGATATTTATGAATTCGTATCAGCACCTTTGGTAGATCGTCTACCGGAAGGGGCGACGATGATCGCAACCGATGTTGCATCGCCATTTTTCACACCGCTGAAATTAACCTTGATCGCGTCTATATTCCTCGCGGTTCCGTTTATTTTGTATCAGGTGTGGGCTTTTGTTGCTCCGGGCTTATACAAGCATGAAAAACGCTTGATCATGCCGCTATTGGCTTCAAGTTCATTGCTGTTTTACTGTGGTGTGGCGTTCGCTTACTTTATTGTATTCCCGTTGGTATTTGGCTTTTTTACGGCCATATCATTAGGGGGAGTAGAGTTCGCAACCGACATCTCAAGCTATCTTGATTTTGTACTCGCGCTGTTCTTTGCTTTTGGTATTGCCTTTGAAGTGCCTGTTGCGATTATCTTGTTGTGTTGGACGGGTGCAACAACGCCTCAATCTCTGTCTGAAAAGCGTCCTTACATTGTTGTGGGTGCTTTCATCATCGGTATGATGCTGACACCACCTGATATGATCTCGCAAACACTGTTGGCGATTCCAATGTGTATTCTGTTTGAGATTGGTCTGTTCTTCGCACGTTTTTATACGCGTAAGCCAGATGCGGATGAAGAGGAAGAAGCTGAATCTTGATTCGGAATGCTTCAGTAAAAATCACATAATAAAAAAGCGGCCTAGGGCCGCTTTTTTATTATGTCTGTTTATCGAATCTTTAACTGATAGCCACAGTTCTGACATATATAGAGCTCTTTGATGCCCAAAATTTTATGCCATAGGGTTCGATGTTGACGTTGTAAGTGTTGTGAATGGTCACACATAATCAACTACCTCCATATGCAGGTGGTTGATACTATACATGTCACTGAGCTTTCTCAAATAAATTCAGGAAAAATCCGTAATAATTACTTATTAATAGATTTATCATAAATTAAACAATGCCTTAGCATTTGTGGTGGTTATGTTTTCGACTTCTTCAAGGGGAATTCCGCGTAATTCGGCGATGCGTTTTGCTACTAATTCTGTGTAGGCTGGTTCATTGCGTTTACCGCGATTCGGTGTTGGTGCTAAATATGGGCAATCTGTCTCTAGGATGACGTAATCCATATCGAGATGTGGGATCACCTTGTCCATCCCTGAATTCTTAAAGGTCGAAACGCCGCCTAAACCTAAATGAAAGCCTAGCTCGTTGATCGCTTGAGCTTCCTCTAAGCTGCTACCAAAGCAGTGAAATACCCCGCGTAAGCTGCCATCTTGTTCTTTACGAAGTAGGGCAAGTGTCTCTTCAATGGAATCACGAGTGTGGATCACCACGGGTAGATCAAGCTCTTTTGCCCACTGTAGTTGAGTCACAAACGCCATCTCTTGTTCAGCCTTGAAGGTTTTATCCCAGTACAAGTCGATACCAATCTCACCCACGGCGATAAAGTCATGCTTATCAAACCAAGCTCGAATGGTTTTGAGGGTTTGCTCGATATTCGCATCCACATAACAAGGGTGTAAGCCCATCATTGAACGGCACACATCAGGAAACTGAGCTTCCGTCGCTAACATTGGCTCGATAGATTCTAAATCGATGTTCGGCAATAGAATGGTATCAATCCCTTGAGCCAGTGCGCGCTGCACGACTTGTTCGCGGTCTTCATCGAATTCACTAGCGTAAATATGAGCATGGGTGTCGATCATTGTTTTGTCCTGAAAGCGGTCTTTACTGAGTTGTCATGAGTATACGGCAGTGTGAGGAGAAGGTCATTTTTTGCCATTTATCCCTATTTTTGAGTGGGTTTCATATTTTACTGCTAGCGTCCTGAGCCATCAGTGATATGCTTTTGCCTGTATTTAGCACTTTTCATATCTAAGTATTTCGGTGCTTAGACTAGGCAAGGAGAATCTAGTGTCTGTTTCAATTCAAGGTCAATTCCCAGGTCGCCGTATGCGCCGTATGCGTAAGCACGACTTTAGCCGTCGCCTAATGGCAGAAAATCAATTGTCTGTGGATGATCTAATCTACCCAATGTTTATCCTGATGGGTAAAGACCGCCGCGAGCCTGTCGAGTCAATGCCAGGTGTTGAACGCTTGTCTATCGACTATATGCTCGAGGAAGCAGATTACCTGTCAAAACTGGGTGTCCCTGCGATTGCTCTATTCCCAGTCGTGAACCAAGATGCTAAAAGTTTATGCGCAGCTGAAGCTCATAACTCAGAAGGTTTGGTGCAGCGCGCTGTACGTTTACTAAAAGAGCATGTGCCAAACATTGGCGTTATTACTGACGTAGCACTAGACCCGTTCACCACTCACGGCCAAGACGGCATCATCGATGAAGATGGTTACGTGATGAATGACGAGACGACTGAAGTCTTGATCAAGCAAGCATTATCACACGCTGAAGCAGGTGCTGACGTGGTTGCACCGTCAGATATGATGGATGGTCGCATTGGTAAGATCCGTGAAGCGTTAGAAGAAGCGGGCCATATTCATACTCAGATTATGGCGTACTCTGCGAAATACGCATCGTGCTACTACGGTCCATTCCGCGACGCAGTCGGCAGTGCTTCGAACCTGAAAGGTGGTAACAAGAAGAACTACCAAATGGATCCTGCGAACAGTGATGAAGCGATTCACGAAGTTGCGATGGATCTTAATGAAGGTGCCGACATGGTGATGGTTAAGCCTGGCATGCCTTACCTAGATATCGTGCGCCGTGTGAAGCATGAACTTCAAGCGCCGACATTTGCCTACCAAGTGTCTGGTGAGTATGCGATGCACAAAGCAGCGATTCAAAACGGTTGGCTGAAAGAGCGTGAAACCGTCATGGAATCACTGCTGTGCTTTAAGCGCGCTGGTGCTGATGGCATTCTTACTTACTTCGCTAAAGATGTGGCTGAGTGGCTTGCAGAAGACAATGCACAAGCCGCAGAGCACTTAAAAGAAAAGTAATCGTGTAGGGTTCACTTAAGTGATCAGTAAAGGGTTGGCCATTGTGCCAGCCCTTTCGTTTATAAGGATGAATAAGATGTCAGTTGTTGTACGTGAAGGTTCGTTAGAAGAAGTGGTGTCTGTGGTCGAGCAGATCTCTGAGTTCGCTAAAAAAGAGAGCGTCGCTTCTCTTTCAGAGCGGCTGGCAGGAAAAAAGAACCTTATTTTAGTGGCTGAAGAAGCTGACGTGCTGCTCGGTTTTAAGATCGGCTATGAATTGGATCAAGATACTTTTTACAGCTGGTTTGGTGGCGTGTCACCGCTCGCGAGGAACAAAGGCGTTGCACAGGCGCAATTAGACGCTCAGGAACAGTGGGCGAAAGAGCAGGGCTACAGACAGTTAAAGGTTAAGTCTCGTAACCAGTTCCCTGCAATGTTGCGCCTGTTATTGAGAAACGGTTACCTAATCGAAAGATTTGAAGAAAAAGAAGACATTAATGACCATAGAATCCATTTTTTGAAGCAAATTTAAGCACTGCTGTTAACGGTTTATAAATTAAATGAGATTTATTATCATTTAAGTGTTGACTATTAAATGAGAATCATTATTATTAACTTCGTCTTAGGGAATGAGGAAATGTTCACAAGGATGTTAAGTACTCAAGTATCTACTTGGTTACCCAACAGAATTCTCGCGAACTTGTACTAAGTTCTTTTTGACACGACATTGCTCACATTGCTTCCAGTGTAATTTATAGCTTTTAGGTAAAGCTGTGGTATTCAATTTGAATGGCTTTACCGGTTTTTGCTAGGCGACATCTTAGGGTGTCGCTTTTTTTATACCTACCATTTCAACAAGATGCATATTTAGTGGCACGTATTTTTATGAATAAAACGCCATCAGCATTCTTTTCCACAATGCAAGATCGAGAAAAGATCGTTGATCATCTGTTCGATCTGTAAAATTATTCTTTATTTTCAGGTGTTTATTGGTGTTTTTTGAGTTGTCCACCTTAGTTCTCAACAGGGTGGATAAATAATATAAACAGAGTTATCCACAGAACGCTTGCGTCTAAGAACAAAAAATAACAACAAATCGATTATAACGAACACAACCGAGTGAACGGATACAGATCGACAACGTGGAATCCAGCCAACAGACGTGGCATTCTTAACAGATAATTTCTGTACTTACTGGATACACAAACATTATGGCTCGTATTCCTGATAATCCATTGATTCTGATCGATGGCTCTTCTTACCTATATCGCGCGTTCCATGCTTACCCTGGCACAATGAGCAATGGTGATATCCCAACTAACGCTGTTTACGGTGTAGTTAACATGCTGCGCAGCATGATGCGTCAATTTGCTTCTGATCGTATTGCGGTAATTTTTGATGCGAAAGGAAAGACGTTCCGTGATGACATGTACCCAGAGTACAAGGCAAATCGTCCACCTATGCCTGATGATCTTCGTTGCCAGATTGAGCCTTTGCACAATGTGATTCGTGCAATGGGTTTGCCACTTATCTCTATTCCCGGCGTTGAAGCGGATGACGTGATCGGTACGCTCGCTTCTCAAGCTTCTGCGATGGGTATGCCTGTGCTTATTAGTACTGGCGATAAAGATATGGCGCAGCTTGTCGATGATAACGTTACTCTGATTAACACCATGACCAACGTGGTAATGGATCGTGAAGGCGTGATTGAGAAGTTTGGCATTCCGCCAGAGCTTATTATCGACTACCTTGCGCTGATGGGCGATAAAGTCGATAACATCCCAGGAGTTCCGGGTGTCGGTGACAAGACAGCGACTGCTCTGCTGCAAGGCATTGGTAGCATCGAAAAGCTGTATCAAAACCTGGATGATATTGCCGCTCTTGGCTTCCGTGGTTCAAAAACCATGGCTAAGAAGCTGATTGATAATAAAGACAACGCTGAGATGTCTTATGAGCTTGCAACGATCAAACTGGACGTCGAGTTAGAAGAGACACCTGAATCGCTTGTAAAAGCACAACCAAACACGGATGAGCTGATTAAGCTATACGGTCAACTGGTCTTCAAGTCTTGGTTGAACGAGCTACTTGAAGGTGGTAGTGGTGTGGTTGAGGCGGATGAAAAGTCGGGCGCAGTGCGCAGCAATACGGCATCAACCACTTCTACCGTAGAAATGAACACCTCTGCCGTGACGATTGATCGCAGCAACTACGAAACCATCCTCGATGAAGCGTCATTCAATGTTTGGCTAGAGAAACTGAAAGCGGCTGAAGTGTTTGCTTTCGATACTGAGACAGACAGCCTAGATTACATGGTGGCGAACCTCGTTGGCCTGTCATTCGCGACTGAAGAAGGCGTTGCCGCTTACGTGCCGGTTGCTCATGATTACCTAGATGCACCGCAGCAGCTAGATCGTGATTGGGTACTTGAACAGCTTAAGCCGATTCTTGAAGATGACGCACAAGCGAAAGTCGGTCAGAACCTTAAGTACGATATGAGTGTGCTAGCGCGCTACGGTATCGAGATGAAAGGCATCAAACACGACACCATGTTGGCGTCTTACGTTTTCAATAGCGTAGGTGGCAAGCATGATATGGACAGTCTAGCGCTGCGTTTCCTACAGCACAGCTGCATCTCATTTGAGCAAATCGCAGGTAAAGGTAAGAAGCAGCTTACTTTCAACCAGATTGAGCTGGGTGAAGCGTCTCCATACGCAGCAGAAGATGCTGACGTGACTTTACGTCTTCATAACCGTTTGATGGAAAACATTGAGCAAGATGAAAAGCTAAAAGCCATCTATGAAGAAATCGAAGTACCCCTGATCCCTGTGATGTCTCGCATTGAACGTACCGGCGTATTCATCGATGACATGTTGCTGGGCGCTCAATCGCAAGAGATTGCGGTTCGTCTGGATGAGCTAGAACAGAAAGCCTACGAGATTGCAGAGCAAGAGTTCAACATGAACTCGCCAAAACAGCTGCAAGCGATCCTGTTTGAGAAAATGGGTCTGCCAGTTATTAAGAAAACGCCATCAGGTGCACCTTCAACCAACGAAGAAGTGCTGCAAGAACTGGCTCTTGATTACCCGCTACCTAAGCTGATCATTGAATATCGTGGCCTTGCGAAGCTGAAGTCGACTTACACAGATAAGCTGCCGAAGATGATCAACGCTGAAACGGGTCGTGTTCATACGTCTTATCACCAAGCGGTGACAGCAACGGGTCGTTTGTCTTCAACAGATCCAAACCTACAGAACATCCCAATTCGTAATGAAGAAGGCCGTCGTATCCGCCAAGCATTCGTTGCACAACATGGCTGGAAGATTCTAGCGGTCGATTACTCTCAAATTGAATTGCGTATCATGGCGCACCTTTCGGGTGATAAAGCGCTTCTTGAAGCATTCCAACAAGGCAAAGATATCCACGCGGCAACGGCTGCTGAGATCATTGGTGTTGATATTGAGAGTGTGACCACTGAACAACGTCGTCGTGCTAAAGCCGTTAACTTCGGTCTTATCTACGGTATGAGTGCCTTTGGCTTGGCTAAGCAACTGGGTATTCCTCGTGGCGAAGCACAGCACTACATGGATACTTACTTCGAGCGTTATCCTGGCGTAATGCAGTATATGGAAGACACGCGCAGTGCAGCTTCAGAGCAAGGCTTCGTTGAAACCATTTACGGTCGTCGTCTGCACCTTCCTGAGATTCAATCTCGTAATGGCATGCGTCGTAAGGCTGCTGAACGCGCGGCGATCAACGCGCCAATGCAAGGCACAGCGGCTGACATCATTAAGAAAGCGATGTTGTTGGTGGATGAGTGGATTCAAGCGGAAGGCGATGGTCGTGTGAAACTGCTTATGCAGGTACACGATGAATTGGTGTTTGAAGTGGAAGAGTCATCTTTAGCCGAAATTGAAAGTAAAGTACAAGAATTGATGGAATCTGCTGCAGAGCTAGAAGTGCCGCTTGTCGCGGAAGCTGGCCACGGTGACAACTGGGATCAAGCCCACTAATCAGTTTTTGACCTTAATAAGTAAATTAGTATGAGCCAGTGCACAAACACTGGCTTTTTTTTGTCTAAAATAAAGTTAAGTCGTAATAAGAATTTAGGTGTTTTAATAAAACATTCATGAAAAAAAACTACAAAAATTGTTTTCATTTCTGAGCAATTGTTGTACATTAAATCTCGTAGGGTACAGAGGTAAGATGTTCTATCTTTCAGACCTTTTGTTTCACGTTATTGGATTAGGCTGATTCAGCCGCCCCAGTCAGTATTTGACTGGGGCGTTTTTTCTTGTGCGAAAGAAAAATATTTCCAACCTATCATTCCCCCGTAAAACCTCTCATTTTTAGTGCCTTTTATTACACTTTCTCAAGCACAGTGATAAACCCCTGATTTGCCTTAGTTCTGGAATTCGATCAGCTTTTGGTAATTTAAATCCGTCTCTAAGTCGATTGTTTTATCACTTGAAATAACTTTTATTTTACAAGTTATCGATAAAGGATTGATGGCTCACGCCTTATTTATCAGTGTATTGAGTCGGTGAATGCTCAATGTAATCCATGATTTTCTGTTGTTTCTCGGTGCTGTATTTCAGTGCTTCGGCGGTGATCTGGATGGATTGCGCCATCGAAGAGATATTGTTGGTCGCTTTTACCAAGGTTTGCTGCATGGGTTTCAGGATAAGCAGATAGATAGCGGTCAAAGCGATAATAATCACACCGATAACGGCCGCCAGCGCAATGATGATCTTGGTCTGAATGTCATCCAACAGCACTTGGCTGGTTTGTTTAAAGGCGAGTCGAGATTGGTCTAAGGCCTGTGGCAGTTGATTGAGGGATGTCTTGGTGGAGCTCGCAAGCTTATTGATGCTTTCAACGGTTTGATTGAGGGCTTGTTGCTGGTCGTCGCTTAGGTTGGGGTTGTTGACTATCGCCTGCAAAGATTGCGATATCACCTCAAGAGACTCACTCGCATCTTGGGCGTACTTTTCCATGCCATCGAGATCTAAGGTCATATCGACATTGATCAGTGGGGCTTGTTCTTGTTCTGCTTCAGAGGCAAATCCTGTCAGTGAGACCAACATAAGTGCAATGATGGCCAATGGTGTTTTCCACATGAGTATTCCTTTCTCATTGTTCTGATTATTTAGATGTGTCTTTTAGTATGGTTCACTTCTATTGGTTTTAGTGGCTAAATCCGATCTTTAACACTAAAAACTTAGGCTTAACTCACTCATTTTTGGGCAAAAAAATACCCCACCTATATAAGGAGGGGCATTGATAAGGCTAAATCACCTGTTGTAAGTGCTCTAACCTATAGCGATAAGTAGAGGAATTACTCTGAGTCGTTATGCTCTTCGTCCGCTAACTCATCAAGGATTTGATCAGCAAGCGCTGGAGCAAACCACTCATCCATCTTGGCACGCAGTTGGTCTACGCCGATGCCCTTCATTGAAGAGAAGACATCAACCGCAACATCACCACCGAAAGATTTTGCATCGTTACGGATTTTCAGTAGCTGTGCTTTACGCGCACCACTTTTCAGTTTGTCTGCTTTTGTTAACAAAACCTGCACTGGGATACGGCTATCGATAGCCCAGTAGATCATTTGTTGGTCAAGGTCTTTCATTGGGTGACGGATATCCATCAATACCACTAAACCTTTCAGGCTTTCACGTCGTTGTAGGTATTCACCTAGCGACTTCTGCCATTTTTTCTTCATCTCAAGTGGTACTTGAGCAAAGCCATATCCAGGTAAATCGACGATATGACAACCGTCCGTTACCTTAAATAGGTTGATTAGCTGAGTTCGACCGGGTGTTTTACTGGTTTTCGCCAAGCTTTTTTGGTTTGTAACGCGATTTAGCGCGCTAGATTTACCAGCATTGGAGCGTCCTGCAAACGCAATTTCGATCCCTTCGTCTTCTGGTAAATGACGAATATCAGGTGCACTGGTAATGAAATGCGTGTTTTGATAATGAATTTTTACGCTCACTGTTAACTCCATCTCGACTTTGTGTAGTCGATTGATTACTTTTTTGTGAATTTGTGTAAAATAACCGTGCTCGGCATAAGGTCGCCTATTGTACCATGAGTGGCAACATAGAGTGGTACTGGAAGCTTGATAATTATAATGGAATGTCATGAAGAAATTAGCGCTAATTTTGAGTCTTTTAGCCAGCTGCTCAGTATGGGCTCAAGGTAGTATTGAAGCTGGTAAAGCCAAATCACAAACATGTGTTGCCTGCCACGGTGCTGACGGCAACAGTCTGATCACTCAGTACCCTAAGCTGGCCGGTCAACATGAGAAGTATCTAGAGAAGCAGTTAAAAGAGCTTAAGCTAGGTATGACAAGTGGTGGTAAGCAAGGTCGTTACGAACCTGTAATGGGTGCAATGGCGATGCCTTTATCTGAAGAAGATATGGCTGACCTAGCGGCATACTACGCCTCTCTACCTATCTCTAGTAACTCTACTCCTGAAAATGTAGTAGATGAAGGTAAGGTTCTTTACACAGCGGGCAACGCAGAACGCGGCGTAACGGCGTGTATTGCTTGTCACGGCCCTCGTGGTAATGGCACCGAACTTTCTGGTTTCCCTAAAATTTCAGGTCAACACGCAGATTACATCAAGGCTCAACTTGAAAAATTCCGCGATGGTGACCGTAATAACGACATGAATGCGATGATGCGTGATGTAGCTAAAAAGTTAACAGACGCTGATATTGATACCTTATCGAAGTACGTTGGTGGTTTACACTAATTTGTCGGTTTCTTGCTCTTAGCCAGAGTAAAGGAATGTACGTTCGAGCGAGATTGAAGAGACGCCCCGATCAGTAATGGTCGGGGCGTTTTCTTTTGTATTGGTTTTATTAATGCATTTTGTGTTTATGTCTGATTCATCAATGTGTGATCGATTTGTGTACAAAAGTGTGAAGTCGCACTCTTGTAGTCTTTTTGTAACACGGTAAAGTAACCGACATCAGCTAGGAGCTGACTTAGATATGGATGATCATCTAGTCTAACGGTATAGACAGAAACGGATCAGGCTAGGACAGCCCAGCAACAAGGTGTTAGAAAAGGATAGCCAAAACTCATCAGGACGATGAACAACAAACAAATATGGCATGGAAAGCACCAATAACAAATGGAGATTTGTGTACCAAGTTGAGTATGCAAATTTTGGCCGATATAGGCAGATTTAGAGAGCGATAGGTTTTCCTATCGCTTTTTTTATTGATTTGATGAAAAAACACCCAATACCTCTCCACTATAAACTCAGTTTCTGGTATGTTTCGCATCCCTGTTTAAGGATGTGCTATGTATACTTGTCCCTTATGCCATCACCAAGGCGTGAATCACTATTTTGAAGACAAACGCAGAGCCTATCTGCAGTGTCAGCAATGTGAACTGGTATTTGTTAAACCTGAACAAAGGTTAGAAGCAAAAGAAGAAAAAGCACACTATGATCTCCATGAGAACGATCCTAGTGATGCAGGCTATCGCCGCTTTTTATCTCGCATCGCGGATCCACTAACAGACAAAATTTCATCTAACTCACAAGGGTTGGATTTTGGTTGTGGCCCAGGCCCTACGCTATCTATTATGTTAGAAGAAGCCGGACACACCATGGAGTTGTACGATATCTATTACCACCCAGATACCTCTGTGTTGGAAAAAACGTATGACTTTATGACTGCCACGGAGGTGATAGAGCATCTTTATCACCCAGACAAAGTGTGGCAGCAATGGTTGAATTTAGTTAAACCCAAGGGCTGGATTGGTCTTATGACTAAACTAGTAATAGACGTAGACGCGTTTGCTGGTTGGCACTACAAGAATGACCCGACACATGTCGTCTTCTTTAGTCGTCAAACATTCCAGTTTTTGGCAGAGCGGGATAAGCTCGAACTAGAATTTTTTGGAAATGATGTAATTTTACTGAGGAAAGTGCAGTAATGGGTCGTAGTAAGAAATCAAGAAAGCCGGGAGCACTTGGCGCTCCGGAACCTATGGTTACTCGTAACCGTAGTGAATCTGATGTTGAAGGTCGTGAACGTAAGCGTGTTAAAAAGCGTAAAGGCCTTAAGTCTGGCAGCCGTCACTCAGATGGTAGCGAAGCAAAACAGCGTAAAGCTGCACAAGCTCGTGATCCACGTTTAGGCAGCAAGAAAAAAATTCCGCTGATCGTTGAACCAGCGAAGAAGCCGACTAAACAAGAGCGCAAGCTATCTAACGAACAAGAGTTAGAGATGCTTGAAAATGATGCTCAACTGAACACACTGCTAGATCGTATCGAAAATGGTGAAAACCTAGGTGCGGGTCTACAGAAGTTTGTTGATGAGAAACTTGATCGTATCGAACACCTAATGGGCCGCTTAGGTCTACTAGAGCCAGAAGACGATGAAGAAGAGATCTTCGAAGAAGCACCGGTTGCCTCTAAGAAGAAAGCGAGCTCTGACGAAGACTTGCTATCTCAATTCGAAGATTTCGATTTAGACAGCTTTAAAGGTTAATAGCCAATGAACGTAACCTTATTAGCAATTGCTGGTGGAATTATCATTCTCGGCTTGGGCTCTTACGCAGGTTACCTTCTACTTCAAGTGAAGAAGCAGACGGAGTTGCAAAAGCAGCATCAAGCACTAGCCATTGAAAAACGTAACGCGACGATTTACGAAAACGTAAATACTTTGTGCTTAGCGGGCATTCAAGGGCAATGTGACTTACCTGAGATCAGTATCCGAGTGTGTATCATTATGGATAATGTTCAGGGTGATGAGCGTGTCGATTTTGATTCTGAGTATCCTGCTCTTTCTGAGCTGTACCATATCGTAAAAGATATGGCTCGCGGAGAGGCAAGACAGGAACTGACGAAGAAAGAACGCATGCAGCAGAATCTCACGCGCCATAAGGCAGAGACTCGCTTGAATGATGCGGTCATTGAAGATCTGAAAAGGTTGCAAGAGAAGGTTAAACCTCTCAACAACCAAATCAACATTCAGATGATCTAGTCGCTAAGACTTTTAAAATAGAGGCTTGTTTAATACAGGGTGTTCTTGAGACACCTTATCTTTATAGATAGTGTTAAATGAGCCTTCTTACCTTTTGCGTCTCGTTAATCCCGACGCTTTGTTAGTGATCAAGCTAGCAGTTCTGAGTTTTTGTCTAAAAAATTGATTTTGTCTTGGAACGACCTTACAGGTCGTGTGGCAAAATAACCCGTCTATATTTTAATGTATGTAAAATGATTTGAGAGACCTTAGGTTCTCGCGGATCTAAATTGGAAATACCGCTATGTCGAGCAAGCCAGTAACAACGAATCAGCAAATCGTTTGGGATCAAGAGATCTTAAACAAGTACAACTATTCGGGACCTCGTTACACCTCATACCCAACTGCGTTGGAGTTTCATGAAGCGTTTACCGTCGCTGATTACGACATGGCGTGTACTCAATATCCTGAGCGTCCACTCTCTCTTTACGTGCATATCCCGTTCTGCCACAAGCTTTGTTACTACTGTGGTTGTAATAAAGTCATTACTCGTCACTCGCATAAAGCGGATGAGTACCTTGATGTGATTGAACATGAAATCCGCCAACGCGCCTCTTTATTGAATGGCCGTGAAGTGACGCAATTGCACTTCGGTGGTGGTACGCCAACGTTCTTGACTAAGACACAAATCACTCGCTTGATGATGATTCTACGTGATGAATTTAACTTCACCGCTGACGCTGAAATCAGTATCGAAGTTGACCCGCGTGAGATTGAACTAGACGTACTTGACCACCTGCGTAACGAAGGCTTCAACCGCCTGAGTATTGGTGTTCAAGACTTCAATAAAGAAGTACAGAAGCTGGTTAACCGTGAGCAAGATGAAGAATTCATCATTGCGATGGTTCAGCGTGCCAAAGAATTAGGCTTCCGCTCAACTAACCTTGATTTGATCTACGGCCTACCAAAGCAGACTCAAGCTTTGTTTGCTGAAACATTGAAGCAAGTGCTAGAGATGAAACCAGGTCGTTTATCGGTATTTAACTACGCACACATGCCTCAGCTGTTTGCTGCGCAGCGTAAGATTAAAGACGAAGACCTACCAGAAGCGAAAGAGAAGATGGCTATCTTACAAGATACCATCGAGACGCTAACGGGGGCGGGTTACCAGTTCATCGGTATGGACCACTTTGCTCTGCCTGAAGACGAGCTAGCAGTAGCACAACGTGAAGGTATTCTGCATCGTAACTTCCAAGGCTACACCACCCAAGGTGAAGCGGACCTAATTGGCTTCGGTGTTTCTGCTATCTCTATGGTCGGTGATGCTTACGCACAAAACCAAAAAGAGCTGAAGAAGTACTACGCTCAGGTGAATGACCTGCGCCATGCACTTTGGAAAGGCGTGGCACTAGACAGTGACGACCTTCTACGTCGTGAAGTGATCAAGCAGCTTATCTGTAACTTTAAGCTTGATAAAACGATGATCGAATCTGAGTTCTCGGTTAACTTTAATCGCTACTTCAAAGAAGATTTAGAGCTTCTGCAAACCTTCATCAACGATGATTTGGTTGAAGTCGATGACAAAGAAATCCGCGTTACTCTGCGTGGCCGCTTGCTGATCCGTAATATCTGTATGTGTTTTGATAAATACTTACGTGCAAAGGCTCGCCAGCAGCAGTTCTCTCGCGTTATCTAATCGCTCGATAGAGAATAGAACAATAAAAAATGCCAGCATTATGCTGGCATTTTTGTATCTGACTCATTTGATTTCTGCCTGATTTAGGTGAGGCTCTCAGTGGTATTTTGTTTGATCTTGGCACTTTGCTTGGAGTTGCTAAGGTCGGTAGGCCATTGGTCAAACGGAACTGGGCGACTGTATAAGAAGCCTTGAGCAAGCGGGCACTGCAGCTGCTTAAGAAGTTCAGCCTGTTGCTGTGTTTCAACGCCTTCAGCCACCAAGCTTACTTTGAAACCTTTAGTGATGTTAACGATGGCCGCGACGATGGAGCTGTCGAGATTTTCTTTGCTGAGCTTGCTAACGAAGCTTCGATCTATCTTCAGGCAATCAAATGGCAGCTTTTGCAGATAGGCTAGGGAAGAGTAGCCAGTACCAAAATCATCAATTGCGATTGAGACCCCTAACGCTTTGAGCGTCAGCATGTTATCGATGATGGTCGGATCGTTGTCGACGATGCGTGATTCGGTGATCTCTAGTGTCAGGTTGCTTGCTGGCAGCTTGGTGTCTCTTAGCGTGCCCTTAACCTGTTCGACAAAGCCACTTTCGCTTAGCTGATCGACCGATAGATTGACGTGAATCGAGAAGTCTTTGCTCCACTTTCCTGACTCAATCGCAATGGCTGTATCTCGACAGGACTTATGCAGAATTTGTTTTCCGATATCGTAAATGAGCCCGCTCTCTTCCGCGAGAGGAATGAACTCGAGCGGCGAGATCACCCCTTCATCGGTTATCCAGCGAGCTAAAGCTTCCGCACCAATGGTCGAGCCGGATTCCAGATCAATAATAGGCTGATAAAACGGTTCGAACTGTTGAAGCTCTATTGCTCGGTTCATCCGCGCTAGCATCTTGGTGCGATGTCTCGATGCTTTGCCCATCTCCGGGCTGTAAATGCTGACACTGGTTTTGTCTTGTTTTGCGTTGCTCAATGCAATGCTGCTATTGCGTAGCAGGAGTGTAATGTCGTAGAGATTCGAGACATTCACTATCCCCATCGATACCTTAATCACCACGCTTTCTGATTCCATTGAAAATGGGGAAGCGAAGGTTTGAAGTAAGCGGTTAGTCAGCAGCTGAACATCATCGCTTTGCGTTACGTTTGGGGCGTAAATCGCAAACTCATCACCACCAGTGCGAGCTAATAGGTATTCGGATGGCAGTGTGCCTCTTAAACGAGCGGCCGCAATGATAAGCAGCTGGTCACCATTGTAATGACCTAGGCTGTCATTGATGTCTCGGAAGCGATCAATACCAATCAAATACAGCGTGCCTTCTTCGTTGTCAGGGTGTTTCTTGGCCGCATCAATAAAGCCTTCACGACTGTATAGCTTGGTTAATGAGTCATAGGTAAGTTGAGACTGCAAGGCGTGAAACGAGGCCTTTAAGTTGTTGGCCATTTCATTGAATGACTCCACCAACATGCTGGTTTCATAGATATGCCCCGTCTTTGGCATGCTCGTGTCCCAATCGCCTTTAGCAAGGCGTTTGGCTGCATCTGCAGTCGAGGTGATGGGTTGGGTTACGCGATTAAAGGCAACTAATCCTGCAATGACCCCAAGGCAACTCAGTGCTAGCCCGAGCAACCAGCTGTTTCTTTGATTTTCTGGTAATTCACCGAGCAGATTGCTTTCAGGAATCGACACTCCAATAAACCACGTGAGGCCGTGTTCATCTTCGTAAGGGGTGATTTGGTTAAAGTAGCGTTCGTTGTCTAGGCTAAAGCTAAAGCGCTGCTCGCCCAAATTATCGATTAGGTGGAATTGGTCTACGTAACTGGCGCTTTCACGTATTACGGGGTTAGCACTCTCTGTTGCCAGTAAGCGTTGGCCTTTGTTGGTTTTTCCTGTGCCCCACGAAACGACACTGCCTCCACCTGAGTGCGCGACCAAGCGTTGCTGCTTATCGATGATGTAAACAGAGGCATCTGTTCTATCTTTGAGCTTTCTGAGAAACGCATTGAAGGTATTGATCTTGATGTCGCTGACGACGACGGCTTTGAATTCGTTATCATCATAGATAGGCGCGAGAGCCGATAAGGTGATTTCTTGGCGTTCGTCAGCATTGGCATAAATTGGTGACCACAACGGTTTTTTCTGTGTCGCAACGGGTGTGTACCAAGGACGGATTCTTGGGTCGTAACCTGAAATTACCGATCGAATGTCTTCACTAATCTTGCTGCCACGGTAAATGACCAACTGATCATTGGTGCGTTCGTCTTGCACCATCAAGGTGTAGCCTTTGTTGGCTTCTTTGCGGAAACCGACGTAGTTACCATCTTCAGAGCCAAAGCCGATCACATCGAGTTGAGGTACAGCAGTGTAATGGTCTGAAAACGTATAAAAAATATAGTCTTGGACCTTACTAAGATTACCCGCTTGATAAAGATGGTGGTAGCCGATGTTATGGCTGAGCGAGAGGTTCGCGTGAAATGGCTTTTCTAAAAAATTAGACAGGCTTTGATGAACATTGTCAGTCAGTGATGTTAGTTGGCGTGCACTAACATCACTCACCATCTCTTTGTAGCTCAGCTTTTGAGTGAAAACCATTACGCCCATAGTGAACAGAAAAATCATCACGAATGGCAGAACCACTGCGGTTCTCAAAGTAATTTGTGTTTTCAAAGACATCTTTAGCTACAACTTTGGTGAATAGTGTACTGTAATTGTACCGACACTATTCAAACCAAGCGACACTTTTTTGGTTAAAAAGTAGCTGCATCGAGAATCATATAAGGTCTAGTACAGTTCTTTGAGTTTACGAGTTAGGGTATTTCTTCCCCATCCCAAAACCTTAGCTGCATCCTGTTTATGACCATTAGTATGGTGGAGTGCAGCCTCTAGCAGTATACGTTCAAACTCTGGCAGAGCATAAGTCAGCAGCTCTTTTTCTCCTGAATCAAGCGCACACTTTGCCCAATTAGCGAGCAGTTGTTGCCAGTTATCTCCAGTTCCTGAGGTGGTCACTACTTTTTCTTCCAGCAGCTCTGGTGGCAGGTCTGAAGGAAGAATTTCGCTGCCGCTCGCCATCACGGTGAGCCAACGACAAATGTTCTCCAGTTGACGCACGTTACCCGGCCAATTGAGCTGGTTGAGCTTCAAAATGGTCTCAGGATGCAGCGTCTTGACTTCAACACCAAGCTCTTCGGCGGCGGATGCTAGGAAGTGATGAGTCAGTTTTTCAATGTCTTGTTTACGTTCGCGCAGTGCCGGGATATGGATTCGGATAACGTTGAGTCGGTGGAAAAGGTCTTCACGGAAGTCGCCTTCATGTACCAAACGCTCAAGGTCTTGGTGGGTTGCGGCAACGATACGAACGTCAACCTTAACCGCAGAGTGTCCACCCACACGATAAAATTGGCCATCAGAAAGTACACGTAACAAGCGAGTCTGAATATCGAGTGGCATGTCGCCGATCTCATCAAGAAACAGGGTGCCGCCGTTGGCTTGTTCGAAGCGTCCTTGGCGAACGCTGTTAGCACCGGTAAAGGCGCCTTTTTCGTGGCCAAACAGTTCAGACTCGATCAGATCTTTGGGGATTGCTGCCATGTTCAAGGCAATGAAGGGCTTCTTAGCTCTTGGGCTGTGACGATGCAGAGCGTGAGCGACCAATTCTTTACCGGTACCCGATTCACCATTGATCAGCACGGATATGGATGAGCGAGACAAACGACCAATCGCTCGGAAAACTTCCTGCATTGCCGGTGCTTCACCGATGATTTCTGGCGCGTTGGTGTCTTCAGCGACTTCGCTGGCTTGTTCGCGTTTCTGTTCTTGGCTGTGCGCGATCGCTCGTTCGACTAGAGTCAGTGTTTCATCAATATCGAACGGCTTTGGTAGATATTCAAAGGCGCCTTTTTGATAAGCATTCACCGCCGCATCAAGGTCTGAGTGCGCGGTCATAATGATCACGGGCAGGTCGGGAGAGCGCTGGTGAACTTGATGCAACAGCTCTATCCCATCAATGCCGGGCATGCGAATGTCAGACACCAAAACGTCCGGTGTTTCGCGCTCAAGCGCAAGTAACACGCTCTCAGCATCAGCAAATGTTTCGCACTTTATATCCGCAGATGAAAGTGTTTTCTCTACTACCCAGCGGATAGAGCTGTCGTCATCGACGACCCAAACGTATCCCTTACTCATAATTCAATTCCTTTGCAGCCAAATCTATTGTGATAATCATTGTTGTTTTTATGATGTCTTAATCTTTGTGTTAACGAGCTAAGCCTTTCATCTCGCTGTTCAATAGCGAGGCTCTTGTGACCTAAATCGGTAGATAAATCGTGAATGTGGTGTTGCCCGGCCAGCTTTCAACATCAATTTTCCCATTGTGTTGATCGATCAGGTTTTGAGAAATCGATAACCCCAGCCCTGTTCCACCTTCTCGTCCACTGACCATTGGGTAAAACAAGGTGTCTTTTAAATCATCGGGTATGCCCGGACCGTTATCGCTGATCTCAATACGAGCCGCGAGTTTGTGTCGCTGCCCGTGAATATTTGCTTGATGCACCGTTCTGGTGCGAATGGTGATTTTTCCAGAATCCTGAGTCTTTAGAATCTGCGCAGCGTTGCTCACGATATTGAGCATCGCTTGTTCAACCTGTGACGAATCCATCAAGATGTCCGGTAGGCTAGGGTCGTAATCCCTTTCGATGGCGAGCGTTGAACCCGATTCGAGCTCTACGAGCTGTCTTACTTTCTCAAGTATTTGGTGAAGGTTCTCTTCTGACTTAGTTCCTGGCTTTTGAGGGCCAAGTAGACGGTCGACCAATGCTCTTAAGCGGTCGGCTTGCTCAATAATGATCTGCGTATATTCATTAAGAGACTGATCAGGAAGCATTTTCCCAAGTAACTGCGCCGCACCTCTTAAGCCACCTAGTGGGTTTTTGATTTCATGTGCTAATCCGCGTACCAGCAACTTAGCCGCTTGTTGTTGTGCGTGTTGGTTGAGCTCTTGGCTAAGGCGTCTTTGCTGGTCTATTTTGCGCATCTCAACCAATAACAGCGTCTCTCGCTGCCAAGATATTGGGCTAACCGTGACTTCAAGCATCAGTGGGCGGTTATCAACAACGAAGGTAACGTCACTGTCGGTAATGCTCTGGCCACTTTGTAGTGGTTGCGTCAGAAGTGCCAAATCCAGTGAAGCGTGTTGGATAAGTTGGCTCAGTGGATGATCAACGATGCGTCGTGCGCTCTGTGAAAAGAGCTGCTCAGCCGCCGGATTGGCGTATCGGACATACAATTGCTCATCGAGCATCAATGTCGAAGTCACCATATTGTCGAGAATGGCGCTGGAAAGATGGTGTGTATCTATGCTGTCGCTTTTGGCTGATCGATTCACTATTTCGTCCTTGAACTGGTGTTTTTCTCACTGCACCAAATTGGTGCGTAGCTAAGTTCAAGTATGGCGCATATCAACCAGAAGCTAAAGATAATTCATTAGAGTCGCTGAAAGCTGCTTCGATTAGGTGAAAAGTAGAGGTTATTTGGCCTCTTTTAACACATTGGCCTACTTGAGCGTCGCTCGATGTAAATACACGGTGACTGGACTAGTAGATGCAATAAGCTTGCCGCTTCTATGTGCTTGAATTGCAATGGTGTGAGTACCTCGATCGATACCTTTTAATTCCCAAATAGGTTGGGTCTGTGGGGCGCCATATCGACGGCCATCAAGCATCAATTGTAATTGCTCCCCGATACCAAGTTTTCGGTTGAGCTCTATCTGAATCGGGATTAAGCCGCGGTTGTTGCGAATGGTTTGATCATGAACTGGAGTCAGCATGGTGAGGGCTAATTGAGTGGGAACCTCGCGCTCTGTGGTTTCGGTTTCTGCCTGGGTTTTAGCTGGCGTTTTAGTTGTAGAGGAAGCAGCGGCGTCAACCGGAGTCGAGGCCTCAAATTTAGGGGCGGGTGCTAAAGCTTGCACATCTGGCAGGCGAAGAGCCTCGGCATCTTGAGCGCTAGGGTTATCACTAAAGTGGAGCACGCCATCTTCATCTACCCAGGTATACACCGTTTGCGCAGAGCACGAGAGCGCGACTGTTAACCCGATCAGGAACAGTATGTTTTTCATATCTTTAGCCTCTTTTCACCGCTAGGTGATTTCACGTTTGGCGTTAGTTTTGTTATTGATTTTATTGTATTTAGCGCGACAGCCTCTGAGGGCTTTTGTCTAAGATATGTTACGAGGAGGGGAGCGTCGAGAGAACATAAAAAAGGCCCGCCTGCGAGGCGAGCCTAATATTTAGTCAGCGATTCTTACAAGGTTGCAGTAAGAAGTAGCTTATCTCTACAGGAGATTAAACTGAGTAGTACAGTTCAAACTCAAGTGGGTGTGTAGCCATGTTCACACGTTGTACGTCGTCAGACTTCAGAGTGATGTAAGAATCGATGAAATCGTCAGAGAATACGCCGCCAGCTGTTAGGAACTCACGGTCTTCGCTAAGCGCAGCTAGAGCTTCTTGTAGAGATTCTGCAACTGTTGGGATTTCAGCTGCTTCTTCTGCTGGAAGGTCGTATAGATCTTTATCCATAGCTTCGCCTGGGTGAATCTTGTTCTTGATGCCGTCAAGGCCAGCCATAAGCATTGCTGAGTAGCATAGGTATGGGTTAGCTGCTGGGTCACCAAAACGTAGCTCGATACGACGTGCTTTAGGGCTTGGTACTACTGGGATACGGATAGAAGCAGAACGGTTACGTGCTGAGTAAGCAAGCATTACAGGTGCTTCGAAACCAGGTACAAGACGCTTGTACGAGTTAGTTGATGGGTTAGCAAACGCGTTGATTGCACGAGCGTGCTTGATTACACCACCGATGTAGTAAAGAGCCATTTCAGATAGACCGCCGTACTTATCACCAGCAAACAGGTTAACGCCGTCTTTTGCTAGAGATTGGTGAACGTGCATACCAGAACCGTTGTCACCAACTAGTGGCTTAGGCATGAATGTCGCTGTTTTACCAAATGCGTGAGCAACGTTGTGTACAACGTACTTGTAGATTTGAGTTTCATCAGCTTTCGCTGTTAGCGTGTTGAAGCGAGTAGCGATTTCGTTTTGACCCGCAGTTGCTACTTCGTGGTGGTGAGCTTCAACAACTAGGCCCATCTCTTCCATTACTAGACACATTGCTGAACGGATGTCTTGAGATGAATCTACTGGAGCTACTGGGAAGTAACCGCCTTTAACGCCAGGACGGTGACCTTTGTTACCGCCTTCGAAGTCAGAACCTGTGTTCCAAGCTGCTTCTACGTCATCGATCTTGAAGAAAGAACCAGACATGTCGTTTGAGAACTTAACGTCGTCAAATAGGAAGAATTCTGGCTCTGGACCAACTAGAACTGTGTCTGCGATACCTGTAGAACGTAGGTACTCTTCAGAACGTTTAGCGATAGAGCGTGGGTCACGGTCGTAGCCTTGCATTGTTGCAGGCTCAAGGATGTCACAACGGATGTTTAGCGTTGCGTCTTCTGTGAATGGGTCCAGTACAGCAGAGGCTGCGTCTGGCATCATTACCATGTCAGATTCGTTAATGCCTTTCCAACCAGCTACTGAAGAGCCGTCAAACATTTTGCCTTCTTCGAAGAAGTCTGCATCAACTTGGTGAGAAGGAATAGAGATATGCTGCTCTTTACCTTTTGTATCAGTAAAACGTAAGTCGATAAATTTAACTTCGTTCTCTTGGATCAGGGATAGTACATTTTCTACTGACATCTTGGATAACCTCCAGTGTTATTAATTCGGTATTAGCTCGATTCGGTTGAAACTAGCATTGATTAATGTCTATAAGTGCATTAATCGATGCTGATTTATCTATTGCCAAAAACGTGCCAAAAAAATTATTCCATTAATTTCAATGATTTACTTGTTTTGCGATTTTGCTTAATCTGGTTTTTGCACCAAAATGATCTCTAGTTGCACCTTGCCGGTGCAATCGTTTGTCTGTGCACCAATATGAGACATAAGCGAGCACCATTCAGCAATGAATTGCCTAAGTTGTCAATCCACTTTTGTTATTTTGCGGGAGATTTGGCTCGCCACTCGCAGGTGATACTTTTTTAGAGTCCTACGAATTTGGCTGCTCAACACTGTACTGAATCAAAGTTAAGCGGATATGAATCGCTAATAAAGAAAAAAGCCTTGGTTCAGATCACATATTTCTGGGTTTTTGTCTAGAATCTGGTATATTATTGACCGTTTTTTAAATCAAGCTAGCGGTTATTATCCAAACTTTTGAGATAAGTGACGGCTACTTTTATGAGTGAATCGAGAATCCATGTCTACTCCACAGATTGATAAGTTAAGAAATATCGCGATCATCGCGCACGTTGACCACGGTAAAACGACTTTGGTTGATAAACTGCTACAACAGTCAGGCACTCTTGAGTCTCGTGGTGAAGCTGAAGAGCGTGTCATGGATTCGAATGACATCGAAAAAGAGCGTGGCATTACCATTCTTGCTAAGAACACAGCAATCAACTGGAATGATTACCGCATCAACATCGTAGATACTCCGGGACACGCGGACTTCGGTGGTGAAGTTGAGCGTATCATGTCTATGGTTGACTCTGTTCTGCTTATCGTTGACGCAGTTGACGGCCCAATGCCTCAAACTCGTTTCGTAACGCAAAAAGCATTCGCACACGGTCTTAAGCCAATCGTTGTAATCAACAAGATTGACCGCCCAGGCGCTCGTCCTGATTGGGTTATGGATCAAGTATTCGACCTTTTCGACAACCTAGGTGCTACTGATGAGCAACTAGACTTCACAGTTGTTTACGCTTCAGCTCTAAACGGTTGGGCAACAATGACTGAAGGCGAAACTGGCGAGAACATGGAACCATTGTTCCAAGCTGTTGTTGATACAGTAGACGCGCCTGCAGTTGACCTTGACGGTCCACTACAAATGCAAATTTCGCAACTTGATTACAGCTCTTACGTAGGTGTTATCGGTGTTGCTCGTGTTACTCGTGGTTCTGTTAAGCCAAACCAACAAGTAACTATCGTCAATGCAGAAGGCAAAAAACGTAACGGTAAAGTAGGTACAGTTCTTGGTTACCTAGGTCTTGACCGTCACGAAGTTGAGCAAGCTAACGCTGGCGACATCATTGCAATCACTGGTCTTGGTGAGCTGAAAATTTCAGACACTATCTGTGACGTAAACAATGTTGAAGCAATGACTCCGCTTTCTGTTGATGAACCAACAGTAACAATGACGTTCCAAGTAAACACTTCTCCGTTCGCGGGTAAAGAAGGTAAGTTCGTTACTTCACGTAACATCCTTGAGCGTCTAGAGAAAGAACTAGTACACAACGTTGCACTACGTGTTGAAGAAACTGATAACCCAGATCGTTTCCGTGTTTCAGGTCGTGGTGAACTTCACCTATCTATCCTGATCGAAAACATGCGTCGTGAAGGCTTCGAGCTAGCTGTATCTCGTCCAGAAGTTATCATCAAGAAAGACGAAGATGGCAACCTAACTGAACCGTTTGAAACTGTGACTATCGACGTGCTTGAAGAGCACCAAGGTGGCATCATGGAAAACATCGGTCTACGTAAAGGTGAGCTAACTGATATGTCTCCAGATGGCAAAGGCCGTGTTCGCATGGACTTCATGATGCCTTCTCGTGGTCTTATCGGTTTTCAAACTGAGTTCCTAACTCTAACGTCTGGTTCTGGTCTTCTTTACCACTCATTTGATCACTACGGTCCTCATAAAGGCGGCGTAATCGGTCAACGTAACAACGGTGTTCTAATTTCGAACGCAACTGGTAAAGCTTTGACTTACGCACTATTCAACCTACAAGAACGTGGTCGTCTATTTGCTGAGCACGCAGACGAAGTATACGAAGGTCAAATTATCGGTATTCATAACCGTTCAAACGACCTAACAGTAAACTGTCTGAAAGGTAAGCAGCTAACGAACGTTCGTGCATCTGGTACTGATGAAGCACAGGTTCTTTCGCCACCTATCCGTCACACTCTAGAGCAAGCTCTTGAGTTCATCGACGAAGACGAACTAGTAGAAGTAACGCCAGTAAGCATTCGTATCCGTAAGAAGCTTCTTACTGAAAACGAACGTAAGCGTGCAGCACGTCCAGCTAAGGCTTAATTGCCAGCTGACTAGCTTCTAGCTAAGTAGATAAGAAAACCCCGAGTAGCCTAGCTGCTCGGGGTTTTGTTTTTTAGTTAGCTAAGATACGAGTAAACGAGATGCGAGATACGAAGAGCGTACTCTATATCTACTCATCGAATCGTCATTCCAGAATTGAGGAACGAAATATCTGGAATCTAGCTTTTGATACCTAAGTAACGCTCAACGAATTGCAGCCGTTCATCGACTGGCATAAACGGCACGTCAATCACTTCATAGCCAAGCTCTTGGTAGACTCTTACCAAAGCGTGGTGAATCTCTAACGCTTCCTCAAACGGATAAGGTCTCACATCATCTTGTACATAAATTGAAGCCTCAGGACGACAGAACAACACTTGGGGGTGATAACCTTGGCTCGTATCTCGGTAGGTTGTGTTTATCTCTAGATTCGCCTGAGCCAAATAGCCACAAATGTCTGGAATGGCGCGATCGAGAAAGGCAATTGGATGCTGATGGGCTTGGTCTTTTTGTTCGCTCATCACGGTTAAACATAGGCGAGCAAAGCCCGGAAGGTCTAACCAAGGTAAGATACCGTTCTCAAGTTGACTCTGCTGTTCGATTAACTGACGAGAGGACTCAGCGAAGGTGGGATAATCCGCATCACCCAAGGCATTGATCAATGTGGTTTTTCCGGCGCCCGGGCCGCCAGTAATAATGATTGGGTTCATACGGGTTTATCTTATTTGTGCCTACGGGCGTTATTTCTGGTTCAGTTGAGCAAGGAATTTATCCGATTCGGCGATCGCAGCATTCATCTGTTTGATCGCGTAGGCGATGTCTTTTTCTAAGCTCATAAACTCGCCCTGCAGTGAACCGACAGCGCTCGCATTGAGGTTGTGCTTCAAGTAAAGCGTGTTGTCGCGAAGGGTATTGAGCACAGGATCCATTTTCTTCTCGGCGCGCTTCATTGCTGACAGCATCGTTTGGTAAGACGATTTAGTTTCACGAAGCTTTTGCTCGCTCGAACGGCGCAGTGAATCACTGGTGTAGAGATCTAATTCACTCTGCCACTCTTCAAACAGCGCATCCGACACATCTTCAATCGCAGCAATGCGATCACTGACATTTTGTGCGGCTTTCTCGCTGTCTTGGTATTTATCATTAATCTTGTTGTACATGTCTTCAAGGTCGCCACCACTGAAATTAGTCAGGCTACTCAAGGCTTCAAGTGCGCTGGTAAACTCTTCCTGAGCATCCTGCTGCGACTCTTTAGCGTCTTCCACTCTATCGACCATAATGTCACGCTTGTGGTAACCCACTTGCTCCATTGCGGAGTAATAAGCTGATTGGCATCCTGTAAGAGTAAAAATAGAGAGGACTATAACTATTAAATAAGGCATCCTAGTTTCCTATAGTTAAATGATATCAATCGTAGTAAATAACTGCTCAACCTAGCTTGTTAAAATGCTCGATAACGGCGTTAGAATTTTTGATTGTAGAATAACTACTTATCAAAACTATTCTTTGCGAGAAGGGCTTCCTTGTTCTCAAGCCTTTTTCCTACGCTATTTTTGAACATTTTCTTACTGTGATTGATATGTCGGAATATAAATTAGGACTATGAACGAGTTACAAGGGAGTTACAAGTTGAAGATAAAAAAGGTCGCCACACTCAGTATTCAGTTTTCTCGCTATCTTTTGGCGCGAATGACGCACGATAGAGTCAATGTGAATGCGGGCTACTTGGCGTACATTACCTTGCTCTCGATCGTACCGATGCTGACGGTTCTGCTCTCTATCTTGTCGTCATTCTCCATCTTTGCTGATGTTGGCATCGTGATTCAAAACTTCGTCATTACCAACTTTGTTCCCGCGTCTGGGGATGCCGTACACGGTGCCTTGTTAGAGTTCGTTGCCAATACCGGAAAAATGACGGCGGTGGGTAGTGTGTTCTTATTCATTGCAGCGCTGATGCTGATCTCGAATATTGATAAGAACTTAAACTACATCTGGCGTGTCGACGAGAAGCGTCGTGCGGTGCTGTCTTTTTCTATGTACTGGATGGTGCTCACGCTTGGACCTATTTTGGTTGGGGCGAGCATTGCAGCCACTTCTTATGTGACATCATTGAGCTTGTTGCAAAACGAGGTGGTGTCTGGCGCCTTTAATACCGTGATTCGCAAACTTCCTTTGATTCTCTCTTTCTTTGCGTTTTTCGGTCTGTATCTGTTGGTTCCCAACAAAAAGATACACTTTTCTCATGCGGCTGCAGGTTCTCTAGTGGCGGCTCTGTTGTTCGAACTCAGTAAGAAAGGCTTCGCGGCCTACATTACTCAATTCCCTTCTTACCAGTTGATTTATGGTGCATTGGCGGCAATACCAATTCTTTTTGTGTGGGTTTATTTGTGCTGGTTGATTGTGCTGGTGGGGGCTGAGGTGACCGCTGCATTGGGTGAGCAGGAACAGTGGAGTGACTCGAAAGAAATGGTACACTCGTCGGATAAAGACAAAATCACAGAGCAAGGAAACAACAGTGATAGCACTGATCCAGAGAGTAAGTGAAGCTGCCGTCCGTGTTGATGGCGAAGTAGTTGGTGAGATTGAGCAAGGCTTATTGGTTCTGTTAGGCGTAGAAAAAGGTGATGACGAAGCCAAAGCCAAACGTTTGATGGAACGAGTGACCACTTATCGTGTCTTTGGAGATGAAGACGATAAAATGAACCTCAACGTGAAGCAGGTAGAAGGTAAGGTATTAGTGGTGTCTCAATTCACTCTGCCGGCCGATACCAAGAAAGGGACTCGAGCAGGGTTCTCTCGTGGTGCTCACCCAGAAGATGCTGAGCGTCTTTACAACTATTTCTCTGACCAGTGTGAATCAGTGTTGCCAACGGAACGTGGCCGATTCGCAGCCGACATGAAAGTGTCTTTGGTTAATGATGGCCCAGTGACATTCTGGCTGCAGGTTTAGGCTTAAAGGAATAAGCATGTTTAAACTCATAACACCGACCACCGAAAATCAGCTAAACAAGTATTATCATTTTCGTTGGCAGATGCTCCGTGAACCTTGGCGAATGCCGGTAGGTTCAGAGCGCGATGAATATGACCCAATGAGTCACCATCGTATGATTGTTGATGGCCGTGGTCGTCCGATGGCGATTGGTCGTCTGTATATCACCCCAGATCTGGAAGGTCAGATCCGCTATATGGCGGTGAAGAAATCTCGCCAAAGTAAAGGCATGGGTTCGTTGATTCTAGTCGCACTTGAGTCATTGGCTCGCCAAGAGGGTGCTAAGCGCTTAGTGTGTAATGCACGTGAAGATGCGATCTCATTCTATGAGAAGAATGAATTTGAACGTCGCGGTGAGATTAACGATCAACGTGGCCCTGTGCGTCACCAACAGATGGTTAAGCATCTTGACCCAATGGCAGACGTTCTACGCAAGCCTGAGTGGTGTAATGAGCTTCAGCAGCGCTGGGAACATCAGATCCCGATCAGTGACAAGATGGGCATCAAGATCAACCAATACACGGGTTACCAATTTGAGTGTAGTGCTCAGTTGAATCCCAACTTGAACCCTCATAACACCATGTTTGCAGGCTCTGCCTTTACCTTAGCGACCTTAACTGGTTGGGGGATGACTTGGTTATTGATGAAAGAACGCGGGCTGACCGGTGATATCGTGCTGGCAGACAGTAATATTCGTTATCGTCACCCGGTTGAGCAAAACCCTGTTGCCTCTACTTCATTGGATGGGATCAGTGGCGACTTGGATCGCCTTGCGTCAGGAAGAAAGGCACGTATCATCATTCACGTGACCATTCATAGCGGCGATGTGGAAGCGGTAGAGTTTACGGGAACCTATATGCTGATCCCTGACTACAAAAAGGTACTCTCGACAGATACTAGGGCGTGTTGATTTTTCGAGCTGGTTTTTGCAGCGAGTTGCTGGGTATTTATACAAGGCAGAGGCTTTGATGTGTAGCTAGCCTACATGAGAAACCGATAACGCAGTAGAAATGACCAGCAAACGCTGCCCGGAGGGTTCGGCTAAAAGCGTTTTACTCTTTGTTGAGGGAGATTTGCTTAGAATGACTAGGCTACTTCCCCCTCGCCGCGATTAAAACGCTTTTATCTCGAACAAAATTCAACCACGAAAGGTCAACACGCCCTAATGTGAGCGAATAGCTAACACCGGTAATACTGTCGATATTGACTGAAAGCGCTACTCCTGAGGAGTGGCGCTTTTTTGTTGGCAGTCGTTAATCTCCGAATACTCGGCTTGGGTGAGCTTTCCTGAGATTTGATGGCATGGGTCCGATAGGGTAATCGAGAGGGTGTGTTGCTCGGCTTTAAGCAAGTCGAGTTCTCCAGAAGCCTCGCCATTGAGCGTTTGAACCCTTTGTTCGCCTTGCTCTGCTGCTGATGCACCAATAATGTGCATCGGTTCGAGAGTAAAGCGCCCACGGTCAAAATTCGCATTAAGCTCTGGGATTTCAAACACGTTATCAATCGATGTTTCAGAAAGCTTGTCATTAAAGGTCATCACACCCTGGCGAACGCTGCCAGTGAGTTGCCCTGTGGTTGAGTAACCGAGCATCAGAGAGTCGCCATATAAACCTGCGGCTTGAAGTTCAAACTCGCCATAACCGGTTGCATCGAGTGGTAATTCAAGTCGCTGCAGCATAGGCGCTATCGGTAACCCATCGGCAGAAATATCTAAGCTCCATGGCTTGCTGATTTGGTTAAAGTCGAGTGTTGCATTGGCTTCAATGTAGCCATTCCTGAGTGGTGCAAACAGACGTGTCAGCGACCATTTCCCTTGTTCGCTATTCATCTCAACCACAGGCTGTGCGCTGAGAATATTTTGATAGCTGGCATCATTGGCGCTCGCCATCAGCTTCCCTTGCCACAGGCCTAGCTTTCTATCTTGCAGCAGCTGGACTTGATGCCCCTCGACATGTAATCCAGAGACCTGCCAGTAAGGTTGTTGTGCGAGTTGGATAAGTTGGCTGCGTTCTATGTTAAGTCGGTTAATCTCGACGTTCTGGAGTTGTGTAAGCCAAGGTATTAGTCGAGCTACGACTAGAGGGCTATCTTGGTTTTCGGTAATCCACTTGATCCCTTGCAGGTCGAGCTGCGCTAATTCAATATTGCTAGGGGTGACTTCGCCATTGAGCTGAACAGTGCCTTGTAGGAATTGAGTATAGAAATCTTCAATCAGAATCTGGTTTGTTTCTAGGTTGAGCTTGAGGCTTGGCTCGATGAACATGTCATCATCAATGGTCACTCCTTCTGCTTGCAGAGAGAAAATGGCTTTCTGCTGCTTCCAGATTTCAAAAGGCAATTGGATATTTTCTAGTGAGGCATCAAAGGCTGCGAGGTGGCCATCTTGCCACTCTACGTCGCTACGTAGAATATCTAAGCTATTAATGTGATTAATCTGAATACCTGCCACATCCCATTCTTTGCTTAGTAGGCTTTGGGTCTGTTTCTGATTGAGTCGTAAGCCATCGACGGTCACGTTCACCAACGACCAATCTTGTTGATACTGCTCTGCTTGGCCGGAAATTTTGGCGCCACTCCAGTCAAACGAAGCACCATAAAGGGTGCTGTCACTCGGCTTGAGGTCTAGGTCAATCAACAGGTTATCGAATGCTTCACCTTGCCAATACAGTTGTGAGGCCGAGAGTTGGGTTTTTCCATAAGGTAGCAGTGAGTTGTCGTTGTGCCATGTTGGGTCGGAGATCTGCAGGTCGATGCCTCGCGCATTAAACTCTGGCGTCGAAAAGTCGAGGTTGTTGATGGCCAGCTGGTGGATCTTGATGTTTGGTTGGGTAAATAAAGAAGTCAGCGTTTTTAGAACGTCTGCCTCTAACTGCAGGCCACTGATCAAAACAGAGTCAAAGACCAGTTTGGTTTCTGTCATCGAGGTGGGGCTGAACCAAAGATCGATCTTGTCGATATACAGAGGTGTCTGCTTTTCTGGTTGGTTTTGGGTAATGCCCATTAAGGTGATGTGATAAGGCGCCTGATACTCAACATCTTCAATGAGTACAGGTTGTTCAATCGTATGTTTGACAAAAAAGTTAGCAACATCCGCACGGTATTGGGTCTGCAGGCTTAATAGCAACGCTGCGATAGTTGCAACGGCGATAGCCAACACAATGCCGAACACCATGAATACCTTTTTCATTCCCTGAAAGCCTTAAATTTCAATAGTCTCAAAACAGAGTGGAACAAAAAGGGGCAAGCAGCAACAAAAAAGCCCCTCAAAAGAGGGGCTTGCTACAAAAATATCACTTTAAATTGGGCGTTCGCTTTTGGCTAAGCCCGAGCAGATGATTGGGTTAGTCCAGTTGAGGGCCAGCCGCAACCAGTGATTTACCTTCAGCGTTGTCTGTGTACTTATCAAAGTTGTTGATGAAGCGTTCTGCTAGATCTTTCGCTTTGCTTTCCCATTGTAGAGGGTCAGTGTACGTATCGCGTGGGTCAAGGATCGCTGGGTCAACATCGTGCAGTGCTAGCGGTACTTCTAGGTTAAACATAGGGATAACCTTAGTTTCAGCGTTGTCGATTGAGCCATCTAGGATAGCGTCGATGATGCCGCGAGTATCTTGGATAGAGATACGTTTACCAGTACCGTTCCAACCTGTGTTCACTAGGTAAGCTTCAGCGCCAGCCGCTTCCATACGCTTCACTAGCACTTCAGCGTACTGAGTTGGGTGAAGAGTTAGGAATGCCGCGCCAAATGCCGCAGAGAAGGTTGGCGTTGGCTCAGTAATACCACGCTCAGTGCCCGCTAGTTTCGCAGTGAAGCCAGATAGGAAGTGGTACTTCGTTTGCTCTGGAGTCAGTTTAGAAACGGGTGGTAGTACACCGAATGCATCAGCAGTCAGGAAGATAACTTTTTGAGCATGGCCTGCTTTTGATACTGGCTTAACGATGTTGTCGATGTGGTGAATCGGGTAAGAAACACGAGTGTTCTCAGTTTTTGAACCGTCATCAAAATCGATAGAACCATCGCCACGAACCGTTACGTTTTCTAGTAGTGCATCGCGACGGATTGCATTGTAGATTTCTGGTTCTGCTTCTTTAGATAGACGAATAGTCTTCGCGTAACAACCACCTTCGAAGTTGAAGATACCATCGTCATCCCAACCGTGCTCATCATCACCGATTAGCTCACGTTTAGGATCGGTTGAAAGCGTAGTTTTACCTGTACCAGATAGGCCGAAGAAGATGGCTACATCGCCTTCCTCACCAACGTTTGCACTACAGTGCATTGAAGCAATGCCTTGCAGAGGAAGCAGGTAGTTCATCATTGCGAACATGCCTTTCTTCATCTCACCGCCGTACCAAGTACCACCGATGATTTGAACGCGCTCTGTTAGGTTGAAAGCAACGAAGTTTTCAGAGTTTAGCCCCTGCTTCTCCCAGTTAGGGTTGGTTGTTTTAGCACCGTTCATTACCACGAAATCAGGTTCGAATGTTGCTAGCTCTTCGTCAGTTGGACGAATGAACATGTTCTTAACGAAGTGCGCTTGCCACGCTACTTCAGTGATAATACGCACGCTTAAGCGCGTATCAGGGTTAGCACCACAATAACCGTCGATGACAAACAGGCGTTTGCCAGATAGCTGAGTTGTCACAAGCTCTTTCAGCTCATTCCATACTTCAGTTGTAATCGGTTTGTTGTCATTTTTGCCTTGATCTGACCACCACATGGTATCGCGGGTCGTGTCATCTTTAACAATGTACTTATCTTTTGGTGAGCGGCCAGTAAAGATACCAGTGTCTACCGCAACAGAGCCTAGTTCCGTTACTACGCCTTTTTCGTAGCCTTCCAAACCTGGCAGTGTTTCTTCAACGAATAACTGCTCGTAGCTAGGATTACGAAGAACTTCAGTAACGCCAGTCAGTCCGTGCTTAGTTAGATCAATTTGTGCAGCCTTTGTATGTTCCATAACGGTCATAGGTGCTCCTTGTAGGATATTTTGTAGGGATTTTGTATTAATTTTTTATTGTTATCTGCTCACCATGCTAGCAACGAGACTCGGGGGAAACAGGGATACAGCTCAAAAAATACCCATATTAACCATGGGGTTTTAAGCGCCTCGTCACATATTGGCCCAACTAGTCTATCCTGTACGCAAACCTTTGCGCTAGGGGCGAGAACATTATTAATTGATTAAAATTAAGCGGTGATTTTATTACGAGATGTTACGGAGTTTGCGCTATTTTGATCACAAAAAAGGCCAGCTGAGTGCTGACCTTTTTGGGGTAAATTACGTGTTTTTGGTACGCCGTAAATTAATGAACCGTATTGCTGCCTTTATCTGCTGCTTCTGCGTACAGTGCATCAACATCATTCTTGTCGAACGAGTAGTTTGTGCCACAGTAATCGCAGTGTAGACCAACGCTTCCTTCGGTGCTTAGGATGTCGTAGATCTCTTCTTGAGCAACAGTAATGATTGCTGCTGCACTTCGATCACGTGAACAGCCACAGAAGAACTCAACCGGTTGTGGTGTGAATAGCTGTACTTTCTCTTGGTTGTACAAACGGTAAAGCAGTTCGTTCGCTTCTAGAGTGAATAGCTCTTCGTTTTTAACTGTGTCTGTTAGTTGCTCTAGGTGCTCGAAGTCATCTGGAGTACCAGTACCGTCAGGCATTACTTGTAGCAACATACCTGCAGCGTGTGCTTTGCCTTCATGCTCGCCAGTGCGCAGCCATAGACGAGTCTTAAGCTGTTCAGAGTTAGCGAAGTAGCCTTCAAGCACTTGTGCAAGCGTGTCACCTTCAAGACCAACGATACCTTGGTAACGTTCACCTTTCTTAGGATCAATGGTGATCACTAGGTGACCTTTACCCATTAGGTCGTGTAGACCTGCGTCGTCTGCGATATCGCCTTCAAAGCGAGCAACACCACGGATCTTCTGATCGTGATCGCCATTGATAACTGCTAGAGATACTGGGCCGTCACCTTGCAATTGCATTGTGATCGAACCTTCAAACTTTAGGGTCGCAGTTAATAGCGTTGTTGATACCAATAGCTCACCCAGTAGCTTTTGCACTGGCGCTGGGTATTCCTTGCTAGAAATAATTTGTTGGTACGCTTCATCCATTTGTACCAATTCACCACGTACTGATAGGTCTTCAAATAGGTAGCGATTTAAAACATTGTTTGCCATTTGGCTATTCCTTCTAGCTTATTGATGCTTGAACTTGATGATGTCACGACGTTGCTTCTTATCAGGGCGACGCTCTGGAGCTGGGTTATGAGCATTCAGTTTACGCTGTGTCGCAAACTCTTCTCTTTTTGCCAAGCTCTCGGTGGTTTCTTCATAGAGGGTTTGAGCGATCGGAGCTCCACCGCGATGGGCAGAGATTTTCTCGATCGTTACCGTCTTTTCTTCATTACCTTGGCGCAGTGTAATCACAGCCCCAAGTTCGACAATTTTACTTGGCTTGCTGCGCTGACCATTATAGTGGACTTTGCCACCATCGACCATGTTGCGAGCAATAGACCGGGTTTTGTAAAAACGAGCTGCCCACAACCATTTATCGAGTCTGACAGCTTCATTAGCAGTTTTCATATAGGGCTGTGCCTTATTAAGTGAGAAATGAATGCGGTTTAACTGTAATGAACAGTGCGCAACATGTTTTTGATGATGCTTATCACATTAAGTAGAAGCTTAAAGTGGAGGCGGTTGGCATTTTTTTCAAGTCATAATACAAAATAGCCATGTTATGCCGATTTATCGATTTGCTATGATATAGTTCAGGATCTTATTGCTTAAATAAGCTTGGTATCGAACGAATGAATAAAAAAGCTGAAAGTTTAATGATTTGCAGCGTTTGTCGTCATGAAAAGGGACTAGGAAAGTGAACTTTTTAGAGCTCAAAAATCGCGTAGGGAATTCTCCTATGTTGAGCCGCTTATTAGAGAATGGATTTGTACTTCAGCAGAAACTAAGCTTAGCGACCTGTTGTGTATTGATTGCAGCTTCCGCATGGATCTTAGGACAGCTTGCATGGTTTATCGAACCTGCTGAGCAAACTGTCGCGCCTTGGGCAGCAACCGCTTCATCGTCTTCAGCACCTCAATCGACCCTTGATATCTCTTCTTTGCAGCAGAGCAACATGTTTGGTGCTTACAACCCAAGCACGCCCGCTGTTGTTGAACAGCAAGTTATCCAAGATGCGCCTAAGACGCGATTAAACCTCGTTTTAGTGGGTGCAGTAGCGAGCTCTAATCCAAAACTGAGCTTAGCGGTGATCGCCAATCGCGGCACGCAAGCGACCTACGGAATTAATGAAGAGATTGAAGGCACTCGAGCCAAGTTAAAAGCGGTATTAATCGATCGCGTGATCATTGATAACTCAGGACGAGACGAAACCTTGATGCTTGAAGGTATTGAGTACAAGCGTTTGGCTGTATCAGCGCCTGCGCCACCTCGTAGCTCTTCTTCGGTTCGTGGTAATAATCCGGCTTCAGCAGAAGAGAAGCTTGATGAAATTAAAGCGAAGATAATGAAAGATCCGCAACAAATCTTCCAATATGTTCGACTGTCTCAGGTGAAGCGCGACGATAGCGTGATTGGTTATCGTGTGAGCCCTGGCAAAGATTCAGAACTTTTTAACTCAGTAGGGCTCCAAAACGGAGATATTGCTACTCAGTTAAATGGTCAAGACCTGACTGACCCCGCCGCTATGGGCAACATATTCCGTTCTATCTCAGAGCTGACAGAGCTAAACCTCGTCGTAGAGAGAGATGGTCAACAACATGAAGTGTTTATTGAATTTTAAAACTTTGCGTCTAACGAAGGACGAAAGTGTAGGAGAAGTACGTGAAGCATTGGTTTAAGAAAAGTGCATGGTTATTGGCAGGAAGCTTAATCTGCACACCCGCAGCCATCGCGAGTGATTTTAGTGCCAGCTTTAAAGGCACTGATATTCAAGAGTTTATTAATATTGTTGGTCGTAACCTAGAGAAGACCATCATCGTTGATCCATCGGTGCGCGGAAAAATCGATGTACGCAGCTACGACGTATTGAATGAAGAGCAATATTACAGCTTCTTCTTAAACGTATTAGAGGTGTATGGCTACGCGGTCGTTGAAATGGACTCGGGTGTTCTTAAGATCATCAAAGCCAAAGACTCTAAAACCTCGGCGATCCCCGTTGTTGGTGACCGTGATTCGATCACTGGTGATAGCGTAGTGACACGCGTAGTGACTGTACGTAATGTCTCGGTTCGTGAACTTTCCCCTCTACTTCGTCAATTGAACGACAATGCTGGCGCGGGTAACGTTGTGCACTACGACCCAGCCAACATCATCCTTATTACAGGCCGAGCGGCGGTAGTAAACCGTTTAGCTGAAATCATCAAGCGTGTTGACCAAGCGGGTGATAAAGAGATTGAAGTCGTTGAGCTAAAGAATGCATCAGCGGCAGAAATGGTGCGTATTGTTGACGCTCTAAGCAAAACAACAGATGCAAAGAATACGCCTGCATTCCTTCAGCCTAAACTGGTTGCCGATGAGCGTACCAATGCGATTCTGATTTCAGGTGACCCTAAGGTTCGTAGCCGATTAAGAAAGCTTATCGAGCAGCTTGATGTCGAAATGGCAACCAAGGGCAACAACCAGGTTATTTATCTTAAGTATGCAAAAGCAGAAGACTTAGTCGATGTACTGAAAGGCGTGTCGGACAACCTACAGTCGGAGAAACAATCTTCAACTAAAGGCAGCTCATCGCAACGTAACCAAGTGATGATCTCAGCTCACAGTGATACCAACTCTTTGGTAATTACTGCACAGCCAGACATCATGAATGCGCTGCAAGATGTGATCGCTCAACTCGATATCCGTCGTGCTCAAGTGTTGATTGAAGCTCTGATTGTTGAAATGGCAGAAGGCGACGGCGTAAACCTTGGTGTGCAATGGGGTAACCTAGAAACGGGTTCCATGATTCAGTACAGCAATACTGGTGCATCGATTGGTGGTGTGATGGTGGGTTTAGAAGAAGCTAAAGATACTGAAACGACAACTGCGGTTTATGATGAGAATAATAACTTCCTACGAAACGAAACGACTACTGAAGACGGTGACTACTCAACCTTAGCCACCGCTCTTTCAGGCGTTAATGGCGCCGCAATGAGTGTGGTGATGGGCGACTGGACAGCATTGATCAGTGCGGTAGCAACCGATTCCAACTCAAATATCCTATCTTCTCCAAGCATCACCGTAATGGATAACGGCGAAGCGTCGTTCATTGTGGGTGAAGAGGTTCCGGTTCTAACTGGTTCAACGGCAGGTTCAAGTAACGATAACCCATTCCAGACGGTTGAACGTAAAGAAGTGGGTATCAAGCTTAAAGTGGTACCACAAATCAACGAAGGCGATTCGGTTCAGCTGAATATTGAACAAGAAGTATCGAACGTATTAGGCGCAAACGGTGCGGTTGATGTGCGTTTTGCCAAGCGTCAATTGAATACGTCGGTGATTGTTCAAGATGGCCAAATGCTGGTGCTTGGTGGCTTGATTGACGAGCGTGCATTAGAGAGTGAATCTAAGGTGCCATTCTTGGGTGATATCCCAGTGCTTGGTCACCTGTTCAAATCAACCAGTACTCAGGTTGAGAAAAAGAACCTAATGGTATTCATTAAGCCAACCATCATCCGCGATGGTATGACGGCGGATGGTATCACTCAGCGCAAGTACAACTTCATTCGTGCAGAGCAGTTGTACAAGGCAGAGCAAGGTTTGAAACTGTTGGATGACGATAATATCCCGGTATTGCCTAAATTTGGTGCCGATATGAATCACCCGGCTGAAATCCAAGCCTTCATCGATCAAATGGAAACAGAATAATGGCTGAATTGGTAGGGGCGGCACGTACTTATCAGCGCTTGCCGTTTAGCTTTGCGAATCGCTACAAGATGGTGTTGGAATATCAGCACCCAGAGCGTGCGCCGGTGCTTTATTATGTGGAACCTCTGAAATCGGCAGCGATCATTGAAGTAAGTCGCGTGGTGAAAAATGGCTTCACGCCCCAAGCGATCAGCGCAGACGAATTTGATAAAAAACTGACCGATGCTTATCAGCGTGACTCGTCGGAAGCTCGTCAGCTAATGGAAGACATTGGTGCTGACAACGACGACTTCTTCTCTCTAGCTGAAGAGCTACCACAAGATGAAGACTTGCTCGAATCGGAAGACGATGCACCAATCATCAAGTTAATCAATGCGATGCTGGGCGAGGCGATCAAAGAAGGTGCTTCGGATATTCATATCGAAACCTTCGAGAAGTCACTGTCTATCCGTTTCCGTATTGATGGTGTGTTGCGTGATGTGTTGGCGCCGAGCCGTAAACTGGCTCCGCTGTTGGTTTCGCGTGTAAAGGTTATGGCTAAATTGGACATTGCGGAAAAACGCGTGCCACAAGATGGTCGTATTTCTCTGCGTATTGGTGGTCGAGCGGTCGACGTTCGTGTATCAACCATGCCTTCATCACACGGTGAGCGTGTGGTAATGCGTCTGTTAGATAAGAATGCTACTCGTCTAGACCTGCACAGTTTAGGCATGACGGCAGAGAACCACGAAAACTTCCGTAAGCTTATTCAGCGCCCACACGGCATTATCTTGGTTACTGGTCCTACGGGTTCTGGTAAATCAACGACTTTGTACGCCGGCCTGCAAGAGCTCAACAGCAACGAGCGCAATATCTTAACCGTTGAAGACCCAATCGAATTCGATATCGATGGCATTGGCCAAACGCAGGTAAACCCTAAGGTTGATATGACCTTTGCGCGTGGTTTACGTGCCATTCTTCGTCAAGATCCCGATGTGGTAATGATTGGTGAGATACGTGACTTGGAGACCGCAGAGATCGCTGTTCAAGCCTCTTTAACCGGTCACTTAGTGATGTCGACTCTTCACACCAATACGGCAATCGGTGCGATTACACGTCTGCGTGATATGGGCATCGAACCCTTCTTGATCTCCTCTTCGCTGCTGGGTGTTTTGGCTCAGCGCTTAGTTCGCACCCTGTGTAACGACTGTAAAGAACCTTACGAAGCGGATAAAGAACAGAAGAAGCTGTTTGGGTTGAAGAAGAAAGACAGCCTGACGCTTTACCATGCCAAAGGGTGTGAAAACTGCAGCCACAAAGGCTATCGAGGCCGTACCGGTATTCATGAACTCTTGATGATTGACGATTCGGTACAAGAGCTGATTCACAGTGAAGCTGGCGAACAGGCGATTGAGAAAGCAATTCGTGGCACAACACCAAGTATTCGAGATGATGGCTTGAGCAAAGTTCTGAAAGGGGTAACGTCCCTAGAAGAAGTGATGCGCGTGACCAAGGAAGTCTAGTATGGCGGCATTTGAATACAAAGCACTGGATGCCAAGGGTAAAAGCAAAAAGGGCTCGATTGAAGCAGATAACGCTCGTCAGGCTCGCCAACGCTTAAAAGAACAAGGCTTGATGCCGGTTGAGATGACCGAAACCAAGGCCAAAACAGCGAAAGGTGCACAGCCTTCGACTAGCTTTAAGCGTGGTATCAGCACGCCTGACCTTGCTTTGATTACTCGTCAAATATCGACGCTCGTTCAATCTGGTATGCCGCTAGAAGAGTGCTTGAAAGCCGTTGCCGAACAGTCTGAAAAGCCACGTATTCGAACCATGTTACTGGCGGTTCGTTCGAAGGTAACGGAAGGTTATTCGCTAGCCGATAGCTTGGCTGATTACCCTCACATTTTTGATGAACTTTTTAGAGCCATGGTCGCAGCTGGTGAGAAATCGGGTCACTTAGATGCGGTATTGGAGCGACTGGCCGATTACGCAGAAAACCGTCAGAAGATGCGTTCTAAGTTGCTGCAAGCGATGATCTACCCTGTGGTGCTGGTGGTGTTTGCGGTGACGATTGTTTCGTTCCTGTTGGCAACTGTGGTACCTAAGATCGTTGAACCGATTATCCAAATGGGCCAAGAGCTTCCTCAATCGACACAATTTTTATTGGCATCGAGTGAATTTATCCAGAATTGGGGCATCCAATTACTGTTGTTGATCATTGGTGTAATTGTGTTGATTAAGACCGCGCTGAAAAAGCCGGGTGTTCGTATGAGTTGGGATCGCAAGCTATTAAGCATTCCACTGATCGGCAAGATCGCGAAAGGGATTAATACCTCTCGTTTTGCACGAACACTCTCTATCTGTACCTCGAGTGCGATTCCTATCCTTGAAGGGATGAAGGTTGCTGTAGATGTGATGTCGAATCACCATGTGAAGCAGCAAGTACTGCAGGCGTCAGACAGTGTTAGAGAGGGGGCAAGCCTGCGTAAAGCGCTCGATCAAACCAAACTCTTCCCTCCGATGATGCTGCATATGATCGCCAGTGGTGAGCAAAGTGGTCAGTTAGAGCAAATGCTGACAAGAGCGGCGGACAACCAAGACCAAAGCTTTGAATCGACCGTGAATATCGCGTTAGGTATCTTTACGCCAGCACTTATCGCTTTGATGGCAGGCTTAGTGCTGTTCATTGTGATGGCGACTCTAATGCCGATGCTTGAAATGAATAATTTGATGAGCGGTTAACCAACTGCTCATAAGACGTTAGTTTTTGGATTATCGAGAAGAAGGACATTATTACCTTCAACTCGCTGTCTGTAATTTGGAGAAAATAATGAAAAACAGAATGAAGAAACAATCAGGCTTTACTCTACTCGAGGTGATGGTTGTTGTGGTTATCCTTGGCGTATTGGCGAGCTTTGTTGTACCTAACCTATTGGGTAACAAAGAGAAGGCTGACCAACAAAAAGCCATCACTGATATCGTGGCGCTAGAGAACGCGCTAGATATGTACAAACTGGATAACAGCGTTTACCCAACAACGGATCAAGGTCTTGATGCATTGGTTTCTAAGCCAAGCAGCCCGGAGCCTCGTAACTACCGCGACGGTGGCTACATCAAGCGTCTGCCAAACGACCCATGGGGTAACGAGTACCAATACCTAAGCCCTGGTGATAACGGCACTATCGATATTTTCACTCTTGGTGCTGATGGCCAAGAAGGTGGTGAAGGTATTGCGGCGGATATTGGCAACTGGAACATGCAGGATTTCCAATAAGCTTCAGCTTATTGTTTGATTTGCTATTGTTGCTTGATAGGTTATTGATGGTAGGACGTAAACAGATGGAGTCTAAAGGTGAAAACTAAGCAAACACAGCCAGGTTTCACCTTAATTGAGATTCTTTTGGTGTTGGTATTACTGTCAGTAACGGCGGTCGCGGTGATCGCGACCATTCCTACTAATAGCAAAGATGTTGCTAAAAAATACGCTCAAAGCTTTTATCAGCGAGTTCAATTACTCAATGAAGAGGCGATTTTGAGCGGCTTGGATTTTGGCGTTCGGGTTGATGAAAAGAAATCGACCTATGTACTGATGGCGCTTAAGTCTGAAGGCTGGCAAGAAGTCGATTTTGAAAAAATCCCCTCTTTAACTGAATTACCGGAAGAACTCGCATTGTCACTGACTCTAGGTGGTGGCGCATGGGAAGATGATGATCGGTTGTTCAATCCAGGAAGCTTGTTTGATGAAGATATGTTTGCTGATCTTGAAGAGGAAAAGAAGCCGAAACCACCACAGATCTACATCTTGTCGAGTGCTGAAATGACGCCATTTGTATTGTCGTTTTATCCAAATACCGGAGACACCATACAAGATGGTTGGCGTATTCGAGTGTTGGACAATGGTGTGATTCGATTGCTAGAACCGGGAGAAGAAGATGAAGAGGAATAACCGTTCTCCTTATCGTTCTCGTGGTATGACTCTTGGTTCTCGAGGAATGACGCTGCTTGAGGTATTGGTTGCGCTCGCTATCTTTGCGACCGCGGCGATCAGTGTGATTCGTGCTGTCACTCAGCACATCAATACCCTCAGTTACCTAGAAGAAAAAACCTTCGCGGCGATGGTCGTTGATAATCAAATGGCTTTGGTGATGCTGCATCCTGAGAAGCTAAAAAAAGCGCAGGGCACACAAGAGCTGGCCGAGAGAGAGTGGTTTTGGGAGGTCACGCCAATCGATACTAGCGATGATTTATTAAAGGCGTTTGATGTGAGTGTGGCAACCAGTAAACAAGCTTCTCCAGTGGTCACGGTGCGCAGCTATGTGGTCAAGTAAAAGCGTGTCGTTAGCTCAGAGCAAGTCGCCAAGTAAGAGCATGTCCGCCAATAAGCGTGTGCCTCGTAAACAAGGACTATCTTCGAAAGGGAGAGGCTTTACCTTAATTGAGGTTTTGGTCTCGATCGCTATCTTTGCCACGTTAAGCATGGCGGCTTATCAGGTAGTCAATCAGGTTCAGCGCAGCAACGAGCTTTCAATCGAGCGCAGTGCTCGTTTAAATCAACTGCAACGTAGCTTAGTCATTTTAGATAATGATTTTCGCCAGATGGCGGTACGACAATTTCGCACCAACGGTGAAGAAGCATCATCTAAGCTGATCTTAATTAAAGAGTATTTACTGGATTCCGACAGCGTTGGCATCATGTTTACTCGCCTTGGCTGGCATAACCCACAGCAGCAGTTTCCTCGCGGAGAAGTCACCAAAGTGGGTTACCGCATTAAAGAAGAAACGCTTGAGCGTGTGTGGTGGCGTTACCCCGATACCCCTGCAGGTCAAGAAGGTGTGATTACGCCTTTGCTTGATGATGTTGAAAGCTTGGAATTCGAGTTTTATGACGGAAGCCGCTGGGGGAAAGAGTGGCAAACCGACAAATCACTACCGAAAGCGGTAAGGTTAAAGCTAACCTTGAAAGATTATGGTGAGATAGAGCGTATTTATCTCACCCCTGGTGGCACGCTAGATCAGGCCGATGATTCTTCAAACAGTGACTCTTCAAGTAGTAATGAGGGGAATAATGACTCATCGAACTAATAAGCTTGCACTGACAAGGTCTGCCATGGGGCGCAAGCAGAGTGGTGTCGCGCTGATCATTATCCTGATGCTACTGGCGATAATGGCAACCATTGCAGGCAGTATGTCGGAACGCCTGTTTACTCAATTTAAGCGCGTTGGCAATCAATTGAATTACCAACAGGCTTACTGGTACAGCATTGGTGTAGAAGCGCTGGTGCAAGACGGCATTAGGCAAAGCTACAAAGACAGTGATACCGTCAACTTGAGTCAACCATGGGCGTTAGAAGAACAGGTATACCCATTGGATTATGGTCAAGTTAAAGGCCGTATTGTTGATGCTCAGGCATGTTTTAATCTCAATGCGTTGGCTGGTGTGACGACGACTTCAAGTAACCAAACGCCTTATTTAATTACGGTTTGGCAAACCTTGTTGGAAAACCAAGATGTTGAGCCTTATCAGGCCGAGGTTATCGCACATTCAAGCTGGGAATTTGTTGATAGTGATACCCGAACCACCTCTTCAGCAGGTGTAGAAGACAGTACTTATGAGGCGATGAAGCCATCTTATTTGGCAGCGAATGGCTTAATGGCCGATGAGTCCGAGCTACGCGCGGTTTATCAAGTCACTGGTGAGGTGATGAATAAGGTTCGCCCCTTTGTTTGTGCTCTGCCGAGCGACGATTTCCGTTTGAATGTGAATACTCTTACGGAAAAGCAGGCGCCGTTATTGGAAGCGATGTTTGCCCCCGGCTTAAGTGAGTCGGATGCCAAACAGCTGATAGACAAACGCCCATTTGATGGCTGGGATACGGTGGATGCGTTTATGGCTGAACCTGCCATTGTGGGTGTGAGTGCCGAAGTCAGCAAAAAAGCGAAAGCATATTTAACTGTAGATAGCGCCTATTTTGAGCTAGATGCAGAGGTATTAGTTGAGCAGTCACGTGTACGTATACGGACGCTTTTCTATAGTAGTAATCGAGAAACAGTGACGGTAGTACGCCGTCGTTTTGGAGGAATCAGTGAGCGAGTTTCTGACCGTTCGACTGAGTAGCGAACCACAAAGCCCTGTGCAGTGGTTAGTTTGGTCGACAAGCCAACAAGAAGTGATAGCAAGTGGCGAACTGTCTAGCTGGGAGCAGCTTGATGAGTTAACGCCTTACGCTGAAAAGCGCAGCTGCATCGCTTTATTGCCGGGAAATGAATGCTTAATTAAGCGTGTTGAGATCCCGAAAGGTGCTGCTCGCCAGTTCGATTCTATGCTGCCGTTTTTATTAGAAGACGAAGTCGCACAAGATATCGAAGACTTACACCTGACTATTTTAGATAAAGACGCAACGCACGCGACAGTGTGTGGTGTCGATCGTGAATGGTTAAAGCAAGCGTTAGACCTGTTTCGCGAAGCCAATATTATCTTCCGTAAGGTGTTGCCAGATACACTGGCCGTGCCTTTTGAAGAGCAAGGTATCAGTGCATTACAGATCGACCAGCATTGGCTATTACGCCAAGGCAATTATCAAGCGGTATCGATCAGCGAAGCATGGTTACCGATGTTTTTGCAAAGTGATTGGGTTGTTGCTGATGACGAAGAGCAAGCGACGACTATCTTCAGCTATACCGCGATGCCGAACGAAGACGTTCAACAACAAAGCGGCGCGAATTGGCAAGCAAAGCCTGCGGAATTGGTGATGTCTTTGCTGAGCCAACAAGCGATCACAAGCGGCGTGAATTTACTGACTGGCACCTTTAAAACCAAATCTTCATTCAGTAAATATTGGCGCGTATGGCAGAAAGTAGCGATTGCTGCTTGTTTGCTGGTGGCTGTGATCGTGACTCAGCAAGTGTTGAAGGTTCAGCAATATGAAGCGCAAGCACAAGCCTACCGCATGGAGAGTGAGCGTATCTTTAGAGCGGTGCTGCCTGGTAAACAGCGTATTCCGACGGTCAGCTACCTTAAGCGCCAGATGAACGATGAAGCCAAAAAATATGGCGGCTCGGGCGATGGTGACTCTTTGTTGGGGTGGTTAGCATTGCTGCCGGAAACCTTAGGTCAGGTGAAGTCAATTGAAGTCGAAAGCATTCGCTACGATGGTAATCGTTCTGAGATTCGACTTCAGGCGAAAAGTTCTGACTTCCAACATTTTGAGACCGCGAGAGTGAAGCTAGAAGAGAAGTTTACCGTCGAACAAGGTCCATTAAACCGTAATGGCGATGCCGTATTTGGCAGCTTTACTCTTAAACCCCATCAATAACCTGCGTAAGGAGATCAGTGATGAGAAATATGATTGAGCCACTCCAAGCGTGGTGGACTTCAATAAGTCAAAGAGAGCAACGATTAGTTATTGGTTGCTCAATTCTATTGGTGGTCGGTGTCGTTTATTGGGGGTTAATCCAGCCACTCAGTCAGCGAGCTGAACTCGCGCAGAGCCGTATTCAAAGCGAGAAGCAACTACTGGCTTGGGTAACCAATAAAGCCAATGAAGTGGTTGAGCTAAGAGGCAGTGGCAGCATCAGTGCGAGTCAACCTTTGAATCAATCTGTGCCTGCTTCTATGCGTCGCTTTAATATCGAGCTGATACGTGTACAACCACGTGGCGAGATGTTGCAAGTGTGGGTAAAACCTGTGCCTTTTAATAAGTTCGTTGACTGGCTTACATACCTGAAAGAAAAACAGGGTGTTGAGGTCGAGTTTATGGATATTGATCGCTCTGATAACCCTGGGGTTATTGACGTCAACCGACTACAGTTTAAACGAGGTTAATGTGAAACGCGGTTTATCTTTTAAGTATGGCCTGCTCTTCAGTGGCATCTTTATCGTCTTTTTCTCGGTTAGCTTGTTGCTGCACTTGCCGGCTTCTTTTGCTCTCAAGCAGGCACCTGCTGTACGCGGTTTGAGTATCGAAGGCGTTGAGGGCACCGTTTGGCAAGGCAGCGCCAACAATATCGTGTGGCAGCGCATTAATTACGGTTCAGTACAGTGGGACTTCCAGTTTTCTAAGTTATTTCAAGCCAAAGCAGAACTAGCGGTTCGTTTTGGTCGTAACAGTGACATGAACTTATCAGGTAAAGGGCGTGTCGGGTACAGCATGAGCGGCGCGTATGCAGAAAACTTAGTGGCTTCAATGCCTGCTATGAACGTGATGAAATACGCTTCAGCCATTCCGGTCCCAGTTTCTATTGGTGGACAAGTTGAGCTGACGATTAAGCATGCGGTTCACGCTCAGCCTTGGTGTCAATCTGGCGAAGGTACACTGGCTTGGTCTGGTGCTGCAGTCGACTCTCCTGTTGGTTCGCTAGACCTTGGCCCTGTGATTGCAGACATAACCTGTGAAGACAGCACCATTGCAGCGAAAGGCACTCAGAAGAGCGATCAGGTAGACAGTGAGTTCTCAGCGAGCGTAACACCTAACCAACGCTACACTTCGGCAGCATGGTTTAAGCCGGGTGCGGAATTCCCGCCAGCGATGCAGAGTCAGCTTAAGTGGTTGGGCAACCCTGATAGCCAAGGTAAGTACCAGTTTACTTATCAAGGGCGTTTTTAGCTAAACAGCTAAGAGCTACTAAATTACGAGATATAAAAAACGGGCACCTCATTGAGGTGCCCGTTTTGTTTGAATCATTAGAGCTACAGCGAAGCAAATTCGCCTAGTCTTTACCTTGTAAGATCTCTGCCCACGGTAAGTCTGCATCACCGAGTACAATGAAGTTCGGGTTTTCTAGCGTTTCTCTTTCATTGTACGAAAGCGGCTCTAGTTGAGTACTTAAGATACGTCCGCCAGCTTCTTCAACAATGCACTGTGTTGCGGCTGTATCCCACTCTCCGGTTGGTCCAAGGCGCAGATAACAATCCACAGCACCTTCTGCTACTAAACATGCCTTAAGCGCTGCTGAGCCTAGAGGAACCAAATCATAATTCCATGCTGAGCTCATACGGCTAGTGATGCGATTGATGTCTTGGCGACGGCTGATCGCCATGGCGATTGACTGGTTTGGCAGCTCGTGACGATGCGTTTTGATTTTCACGCTGTCATTAAGGTCTGGGATCTTCCAAGCACCTTTGCCACTGTAAGCGTAATAGCTCACACCAGAAACGGGTGCGTATATCACGCCCATCACTGGCTTGTTATGCTCGATTAGGGCGATAATTGTCGCGAAATCACCACTTCGTGCGATGAACTCCTGGGTACCATCTAGTGGGTCAACCAACCAGTAGCGATCCCATTGAGAGCGTTGCTCTAGGCTGATGTCGGCGTCTTCTTCGGATAATACGGGAATATCAGGCGTCAATTCACTGAGTTTTTTTAATATCAGCTTATGTGCTGCAAGATCGGCACTGGTTACTGGAGTGTCATCACTCTTAATGAACTCTTCGTAATCCTTTTTCTCGTATATCTCTAAGATGAGTTGACCAGCAGAGCGAGCAATCTCAATGACAGAGGGTAGGAGGTGAGACAAATCTTTTGTTATTGGCATAAATGTTCTCTTACTCTTAGAGCGAGCCTGAATGTTCTAGTTATTGTTTAATACACGAAGGCTTAAAAGCAGGGCTGTAATACTCCGAGCCTCACAGAAATCGAGATGTGTTAACAGTTCTTCGGCTTGAGCAAGTGGCCAGCGCACAATGTCGAGTGGCTCTGGTTCGTCACCTTCTAGCTTTTCTGGGTAGAGGTCTTCTGCAATAAACAGCGTCATTTTGCTAGAGAAGTAAGAGGGCGCAAGGATCACTTCCTTCAGCGGAGTCAGCTTGTTGGCACCGAAGCCAATCTCTTCTTTAAGTTCGCGAACGGCGGCTTCGTTTGGCTGCTCACCTGGATCGATAAGCCCTTTCGGAAAGCCCAGTTCATAGCGTTCTGTGCCCGCTGCGTATTCACGCACCAAAAGAATATCGCCTTGTTCAGTAATCGGAACCATCATTACTGCGTTGCGGCCGCTAGGCTTCATGCGTTCGTAAGTGCGCTGTTCGCCGTTTGAAAAGCGTAAATCGAGAGACTCGATAGAGAATAGTTTTGATTGAGCGACAGTTTGCTGAGCCAAAATCTCTGGCTTGGTCCTTTTTGTCATTGCGCTCGCTCCTTAGCTCATTGGAATTCTTTCTTATAAAGTCATTCTAATATAGGGGAAATGACGTTGAGTTCCTAGATCCGAGTTTTCATATCCTAGAATTATTAGAGCAGGAACCGATTGCGATCACTTGAATACCTTACTCGAGATGGTAACCAACCGAGAATTCGGGTTATTTCGTTCAGGAATACAAGAGCATAGTGAGATCGTGTTCGAGCGTATCTGTTTAGCCCTAAAACAAAAAAGGTTGATGCTTGCGCATCAACCTTTTAATCAGTGACTCTACTAACTGAGTAATTAGTAGTAAGAGTGCTCACCACGATCGTGCTCAGTTGCGTCACGAACAGCAGTCAGTTCACCTTCGAATTGTTGAAGAAGTTCTTTCTCGATGCCTTCTTTTAGCGTTACATCAACCATAGAACAACCGTTACAGCCGCCACCGAATGCAACGATAGCAGCGCCGTCTTCAGTGATTTCTACCAAGCTAACGTGACCACCGTGACCAGCAAGCTGTGGGTTAACCTGTGTTTGGATTGCGTATTCAACGCGTTCTACAAGTGGTGCATCATCAGATACTTTACGCATTTTAGCGTTTGGCGCTTTAAGCGTTAGTTGAGAGCCCATTTTGTCAGTCACGAAGTCAATCTCAGCTTCGTCTAGGAATGGTAGGCTTAGCTCATCTACGTATGCAGAGAATGCTTCGAAAGAAAGCTTTGTATCAGACGCTTCGATAGCATCTGTTGGGCAGTAAGAAACACCACACTCAGCGTTTTGTGTGCCTGGATTTACCACGAACACACGAATGTTTGTACCTTCAGGCTGCTGTGACAGCAGATTGGCAAAGTGAGTTTGAGCTGTTTCTGTAATAGTAATATTTGACACGACGAATACCTGAGTAGATTTGTAGGTTATTAGCGCCATTCTACTCCTGTCAGATTTGTAATTCAGCCCTTTTTTGTTGGATTGCTGTACAAGTAGTGATTCACAGCTTTTATCCAGAGGGCTCAGGAGTGCGGCAGATGCAGTAAATATCAATCCTTTTAACGCCCACTTCAAGTAGTAATTGGCATAATTGATACACAGTACTGCCGGTGGTTACAACATCATCAATTATCGCGACGTGAGAGGGGATAGTTCCTTGAAAGTCTTGTTTTCGCAGCGCAAAAGCACTCTTTAGATTGTGTGATCGTGCGGATTTAGTCAGCCCCTGCTGCGAAGCAGTTGAGCGAATTCGACGAAATAGCACATCACTTTTAACGCCAAGCTCTGGAGCCGTGTAATTGGCTAGTAGCTGACTTTGATTAAAGCCGCGATGAGTGTATCGACGCCAATGCAGAGGAACGCTGGTGATCAGCGGAGCAGGATGTTCGATACGTGATGCCAATAGCTTAGATAAATCACGTGCAAACCAAAACTTATCAGCGTACTTCATTTTCTGAATATAACCTGCTGTTGGAAAGGTGTAGTCCCCAACGCAATAGAGGCGATGCCACGGCGGTGGTTTTGATAAGCACTCGCCACATTGTTCGACAGTGGTTACTGTTTTTAAACCACATCGCTGACAGCGTGGCACTGGCTCAAAGAGTTTGAGACAAGAATTGCACCATCGAGGGTGTGTATCACTGGGCAGTTTATCGAGTTTGCACAGGTGGCATTGAGGTGTGACCAGACGTGGTGTGTGTTTTTGTAGCCAATCGGATAACATAGCTCGCGATGCTTTTGGGTTATGGTGTTCCTTTTGCTAACCATACTGAAAAGCGCGGATTATCGCTGATGGAAAAAGTAGGGAATATTGAGAATGAGTGACGCGTTATATTGGCATGTTTCTGGGCAAGGGCCTGATTTAGTACTGGTTCACGGCTGGGGAATGAACGGTGCGGTATGGCAACAAACCGTTAATGCATTACAAGCTGATTTTCGAGTGCATGTTGTCGATTTACCAGGGTATGGACACAGCGCGCACTGCCACGCTCAAGATCTTGAAGATATAGCTCAGCAACTGTTGACCGAAGCGCCTAAACAAGCGATTTGGGTAGGTTGGTCACTTGGAGGTTTGGTCGCAACGCACATGGCTCTCCATCACTCAGATCACGTGCGTAAACTGGTGACTGTCGCCAGTTCTCCTAAATTCGCGGCCGCAAAAGAGCCCGTGTTATGGCGAGGCATTCAACCTAACGTATTAACCGCATTCACCGAACAACTGGTTGAAGATTTCCAAACCACCATCGAACGCTTTATGGCATTGCAAGCCATGGGCAGCCCTTCAGCAAGACAAGATGTAAAACAGCTCAAACAAGCAGTGCTGTCTCGCCCGTTGCCGAACCCTGACTCATTATTGGCAGGATTAAAGATGCTGTCGGATGTTGACCTGCGTGAACAACTGCCTGAGATTTCAGTGCCAATGCTGCGCTTGTATGGTCGATTAGATGGGCTTGTGCCAATCAAGGTTGCCAAAGACTTGGGGAATGCTCTGCCTCATACTGAGCAATACATTTTCACTCAGTCTTCGCATGCACCGTTTATGACCGAAGCGGATGCCTTTTGCAGTGAGCTTGTCAGCTTCGCACAAAAATAATTGCTAAATATATATCCGGCTTGGTCGATATATAACCTAATACCAATCAAAGTAAGTAAGTGTTCAAAAATAGCGTAGGAAAAAGGCTTGAGAACAAGGCAGAGCTTTTTGATAAGTAGTTATTCTACAATCAAAAGCTCTAACGCCGTTATCGAGCATTTTAACAAGCTAGGATGAGCAGTTATTTACTACGATTGGTATAACACCAACGTGTTGCATGATACTCAGACCTAACTCTCTCCAGAGCTGATTGCGCTAAGTTGGGCTATGCCTGTTGTGCGTTCTCGGTACAACAGTGTTATGGCAATAGTGATGGGCGATTCTTGAGGAGTTCGCGATGATTGTGTCACCTGCAACTGCAGTGAGTGTGCCACTTATCGCCCCGTCCGTTAATGTGCAAACAGAGCAAGTTGCGCGTGATAATAGAGTTCGAGAGCCTGTTGCTCCCGCAGTAGCGTTGGCGAAAACCAATGCAGAGCGAAAGGTTAAGTCGGACGATAAGCGAAGGCAGCAGTCGGCTTGGGATCCTTCAGACCATCCGGGTTATGAAATGGAGAACGAGTCAGAGGCCAATTCGATTAGCCAAGAAGAGTCACAAGATCCTTTTGATCGGCTGTTCAGCTTATTGGCACTGAGAACATACAGTGCTGATCAAGGCAAAGGCTATACCATGCGTTTCCGCCTGCCAAAGCATGTTTTAGATGCGGCGATTCAGGAAGGACAGATGGAGAAACGACGTAAGGTCATAAAATATCATTATGGTCATGCTGTTGCGCCTCATGCTCCATCAGAAATGCTGATTGTGTTGTAATTATACTCTTCATACTTGAAGCCGCAGCGTTGTTAACTGCGTAAGTTCACCCTAATTACATAGAACCCCTATGCTCATAGGGCTGAACTTCATTCCTTTGTAAGGAAAAGGTTACCTAGCTGCAACCCCAATTATTTCGAGTATAAAATACGTAGAATACAGCTCAGCTTCGATGTCTTTTTTGAACACATAATAAAAACCTGCATACCCTAAGGGATGCAGGTTTTCTGTTTTTAAGCTAATCCGTTTTTTAGATGAGCTAACGGATTACTTTTTCGCTTTTGCAAAAGCAGCGGCAAAAGCACCACCCATCGCCGCATTTTGTTGCGGCTCTTCACGACGTCGTTGTCCACCTTGTGAATTTTGATTCGGGCGGTTTTGCGTGCGAGGCGCGCTTGAACGTTGCGCTCGGTTGTCTTGTCCCGGCTCGTCCTTCATACGCATGCTTAGTGCAATACGTTTACGTTGAACATCCACTTCCATCACCTTCACTTTCACGATGTCACCGGCTTTAACCACTTCACGTGGGTCAGAGACAAAGCGATCGGTCAGCGCTGAGATATGCACTAAGCCATCTTGGTGAACACCAATATCAACGAAGGCACCAAAATTCGCCACGTTCGATACCACACCTTCTAAGATCATGCCCGGCTCTAGATCTGAAACGCTGTTAACGCCATCGGCGAAGGTTGCAGTTTTGAACTCTGGGCGAGGGTCGCGTCCCGGCTTATCCAGCTCCTTGATGATGTCGGTGACCGTTGGTACACCAAAGTTTTCATTGGTGTAATCAACCGCGTGCAAACCACGTAAGAAGTCGGTGTTACCTACCAGAGATTTGATGTCTTTCTGGTTTTTCTCAGCGATGGTTTTTACTACTGGGTAAGCTTCTGGGTGAACCGATGATGCATCTAACGGGTTCTTACCGTCCATGATACGCAGGAAACCAGCACACTGTTCAAAGGCTTTTGGCCCTAAGCGAGCGACTTTCTTCAGCGTAGTACGTGCTTCGAAGCGACCATTCTCATCACGGAAATCCACGATGTTCTGAGCGATGGTGTTAGAAAGGCCTGCTACGCGAGTAAGTAGCGCGGCAGACGCGGTATTCACATCAACGCCAACGGCGTTTACACAGTCTTCGACAATCGCATCTAGGCGCTTAGCGAGCATAGTTTGGCTCACATCGTGTTGGTATTGGCCCACACCGATCGATTTAGGGTCAATCTTCACCAGCTCTGCCAGTGGATCTTGTAGACGACGAGCAATAGACACCGCACCACGAATTGATACATCCATGTTCGGAAACTCTTTTGCTGCTAGTTCAGACGCAGAATACACCGATGCGCCCGCTTCGCTAACAATGATCTTTTGCGCTTTTAGGTTGCCACGCTTAATTACATCAGCCACAAAGCTGTCGGTTTCGCGTGAAGCCGTACCGTTACCAATCGCAATCAAATCAACATTGAATTGGCGAACCATCTGCTCAACCACGTGTGCTGATTTGTCGTATTGCTTTTGAGGTGGGTGAGGGTAAATCGTTTCTGTTGCCAGAACCTTACCGGTTGAGTCTACAACAGCTATTTTCGAACCGGTACGTAAACCCGGGTCCAAGCCTAAAGTTGCACGAGGGCCAGCAGGCGCCGCCATCAGCAGGTCTTTTAGGTTGGTTGCGAATACTTCAATCGCTTCGATTTCTGCACGCTCTTTCATCGCGCCCATCAATTCTGTTTCCATGTGCATCGAAACCTTGATGCGCCATGCCCAGCTAATCACTTGCTTACGCCATGCATCCGCAGGTGCGCTGCTTAAGGTAATACCGTAGTGATCAGAGATGATGTTCTCGCAGTAAGAACCACGTACACCTTCTTCTTGCTCTGGGTCTGCGTTCATTGCCAGTGTTAAGAAGCCTTCATTGCGGCCACGCAACATGGCAAGTGCACGGTGTGACGGTACTTTGCTCAGAGCTTCGTTATGCTCGAAGTAGTCTTTGAACTTCTCACCTTCGTTCTCTTTGCCTGCCACAACACGAGCACCAAGCTCTGCGTTGCGGTTTAGGTGTTGGCGAATCTTTTCAAGCAAGTTCGCATCTTCCGCAATGCGCTCCATGATGATCGCACGAGCGCCATCGAGTGCAGCTTTGGTATCGGCAATGCCTTTATCGCTGCTGATGAAGTTAGCTGCTTCCGTTTCCGGATCGTGCTGTGGTGCATTCCATAACGTATCGGCAAGTGGCTCTAAGCCCGCTTCAATCGCGATCTGACCTTTGGTGCGGCGCTTTGGTTTGTATGGCAGGTATAAATCTTCTAGGCGAGTCTTGCTGTCTGCTTGAGTGATATCACGCTCGAGTTCTGGCGTGAGTTTTCCTTGGTCTTGAATCGACTTAAGAATCGTTTGGCGACGATCGTCTAGCTCGCGAAGGTATGAAAGGCGGCTATCAAGGTTACGTAGTTGGGTATCGTCTAAGCCACCCGTAACTTCTTTACGGTAGCGGGCAATAAAGGGAACGGTGTTACCGTCGTCAATTAGGTTTACTGCGGCAGTGACTTGCTCAGAACGGACATTCAGTTCTTCAGCGATCAGTCGACAGATAGCTTGGCTCATCCGATGAATCTCTTATTTAATATCATGACAAATACATGGGGGTGAGCGTACGCTTTTTCTAGCTTTGGCTGTGTAATTATCCTGTCAGAAGTCGAATTTCCGTTTCTGATACCTGCTTTGTGCGAGATCTCTTACAAGTGATGTGAGACTAAGTCGCTTTAAACCGATGAAATCGTCTTGGAGTTAACCTAAGTTGCTGATTTTATTTGACTGTGTGTTTATGGGCGTATTTCCCACCTGAAATGTTTTTTGCGACTATCTAGGAAACTCGCTCAATTACCGTAATATTTAACTTGTCGACAGGGAGTTGGCAGGAACAGGAAAAAGCCTAATGGACTAGGTATCTTCAGGATGAAGATTTGATTACTTAGGATGAGTGGTCAGCAAGGAAGTGAAAATCTCTGGATGAGATTCGCCAGTCAGGATGACAGGCTAGAATGGACACCGCTAGGATGGCGATGAACAAAAAGGAAATTGGTTAAAGGATTTAGCCACTATCAAGGAAAGATGCAGGGAGCACCTTATCTCGAAGAGATAAACAGTAGCCGGATTGCTGCGATAGAGACTTAACCCCGCTAGGCGAAAGCCTTGCGGGGTTTTCTTTTATCTGGAGTTTGGGTTTGTCTGCTCGATCTGTGATGGCCGGTTAATCACGCTAAGCTATAAGCAATAAACTTTACGCGTCGTCTGCGTAGCGAATCGAGTTAATGAACCACTCTTTATCGCCTTCCGGTGTGGTTACCGTAAACTCATCATCCACTTCCTTCTTCAGCAGAGCTCTAGCCATTGGTGAGTCGATAGATATATAGCCTTTAGCATCGCCGTAGATCTCTTCTGGGCCGACAATTCGAAACTTCTTAATTTCCCCATCATCATTCTCAATTTCGACCCAAGCACCGAAAAAGACCTTACCCTCTTGTTGAGGTGAGTAATCCACGATTGTGACATCAGGTAGGAACTTTCTTAAGAAACGCACTCGGCGATCAATCTGTCGAAGTAAACGCTTATTGAAGGTGTAATCTGCGTTTTCTGAACGATCTCCAAGGCTTGCAGCCCAAGTGACTATCTTAGTAATTTCAGGACGTTTCTCGTGCCATAAGTGGTCATGTTCTGCTTTGAGCTTGTTATAACCTTCTCGGGTGATAAGTTTGGTTTTCATAAATCTGACTTAATGAAATGATGATCTAAGATAGAATATATAGAAAGGCAACATACGTTAACAATTATTTAGGCGACTTTTTCTCCAATAATGTTACGCGGATTTCAGTCGC
>NZ_JBFRRH010000111.1:0-785 GCF_041472995.1 Vibrio sp. 10N.261.46.A3
GGTGGTGACTCCAACCCGTTGATTATATGATAGAATCTTCCTTAACTTTTTAGAGGCATTTTAATGGCTATCATCCAAGTAAGCTGCCGTTTTTGTAATCAAACTGAGTCTGTTCGGAAACATGGTATCGGGGCTGCTGGCTTTCAGCGATTTCGTTGCCTTGATTGCAAACGTTCATTTCAACTTGACTATGCTTATGAAGCCTACAAACCAGATGTTAAAGAACAAATCGTTGATATGGCTATGAATAGCTCTGGTGTTAGAGAAACAGCTCGTGTATTAAAGGTGGGATATAACACTGTACTACGCACTTTAAAAAAATCTCACACCTCAACAAGTCACAACGATACCTTTTGACCTTGCCAATATTGAGCTGATATGCGAAGTGGACGAGCAATGGTCGTTTGTTGGTAAGAAGAAAAATCAACGTTGGCTTTGGTACGCATGGGAACCTCGATATAAACGTGTGATTGCTCACGCTTTTGGGAAAAGGAATACCGATGCCTTTAAGGAGCTGCAACGCTTATTATCAAAATTCACTATCCCATTTTACTGCACTGACGATTATGGTGTGTACAGTGCCAACCTACCGATAGAGAAGCACATCATTGGTAAACGATACACACAAAGGATAGAAAGAACCAACCTCACACTAAGATCTCGCCTCAAACGTTTAGTTCGAAAAACGATTGGATTTTCGAAGTCGGAAGAGATGCACGATAAGGTTATCGGAACCTTTATTGAACGAGAGTACTACCATTAATCAACAGGTTGGAGTCATGACC
>NZ_JBFRRH010000112.1:0-305 GCF_041472995.1 Vibrio sp. 10N.261.46.A3
AGTTCATCTAGCGTGTATTCGTGCTCTGTCCAAAATTCAGTTTGCCAGTGACTATGTAACGGGTTTTTAGTTAATAGACCTGAAAAACCTCGATCAGCTTGTAACTTCTCAGTCATGGCTGATTCAATGGCAGCTAGGTACTTCATCGGCTCAAGGTGAGCCATATCAGAAGTACATACCGACACTTTCAAGCGGTAGCTAAGATGACCGTGTGCGTTCTCAGGAGTCTTAGTAGACCAATGTGGCGGTGGTAGATTGCAGTCATACCAAGCTAGAACCGCGCCTTGTCGGTCAATATCAAAGAT
>NZ_JBFRRH010000113.1:0-46296 GCF_041472995.1 Vibrio sp. 10N.261.46.A3
GCGACAACGTCGCCGGTTCACCAAACGTAAATGGACATATGTATGGAAGCCCATTAAGTGCTTGATTTATTTGGTCACAAACCTCATCCATATCTTGTTTAAGGTTCAACATTGGACCGGCACAAAAGATATTGATCGCCCCTAGTTTCTCTTCAAGATCCATGTCGTTGTAGTATGAGGAGTGAATGATATTCGCAGCCCGGCTAATCAACTGCTGCTTAGACCCTTGCATCAGGTAGATGGTGTCGCCTTCACTGATGTCTGTGAACAGCTCAATCCCATTACACTCCGTCTCTCTGATCGAATGAGACAATTTGAAATATGGGTAATCGTAAGAAGAGCCAACTTTCCTGCCTAATGGGTAGACTGACGACTTTTCGAAGATATAACCATCATCACTGCCACCTAAGTGGAAATTAGTCCATTCGTTATAAACGGTGACGGCTGGCCTGTGGTCTATCTCCAACAATATTCGGTTTCTTACTTTTGTCACGGTGCCTGAATAGCGCGTGGGTGTATGACCGGCGCTGAAAGAGGAATAGATGGACTGAGACGCAAACACTACGGTTAAAGAGACACCATTTATAGACAGCGACTCTTCGGTGAAGATACTCCAGTTTCCTGAAACCTGATTGTCTGCAGCACTGCCACCAATAATTGGCACTTCAGTACCAAATTTCTTATCGATAGCCGCCATCACCTTTTCTTCGTTACCCGGTGTGGAATGCAACAAGATAAGATCAGGGATTTCACCTTCTCGGTTGGCGTTCTTGAGTGCTTTGTCTATCGCGCTGAAGGTACTGCGGCCTATGGAGTCGCTGAAATGTTCGATTCCCGTACCATAGGCGTTGATCCCCGAGTCATAAATAATGAGGACGCCAATGACTGGACCAGAATGAAAACCAGTTTCAGTCATAATGCCGTGACAAGTAGTACAGCCATGTATGGGAGTATTCGGGAGAGCATCTACGAAATATCTCTGTACAGCGAGTGTCGAATACTCTTCTGTGCAGTAGCAAATAAGACAAGCAATATCGTCAGGGTTTTCCACCCCGCTGAGCAACTCATCTACTGCGATTTTATCGTCTAGGGAGTAAGAGACTTTTGATAGAAATTTCATAGATTCTGGGTAACTTTATTAATGTTCTCTTTATAACACTTTAATGCATTGTGTTTCACTGATTTGGTATATATTTCTATCAAAAGACCCGAGGCGTGCCCCAGTTTTATCTCTGTTACTCTTTGGACAAGTTTACAGAAAACGTGCTCACCTGTTGTGGAAATGTAACCGTTATTGAGGAGGTCTTATCATTAGTTTGTAACAGCCAATTTGATGGCCCTTTTTCTTCCAGAATTCCGCTTTCATTATAGCTAATGATAAATTTGCCAGTTTTAGATGTTTCGATCGAATATCCTAGGTTATCGCCCGAAATTAAAACATTATGATTATCAATACCAAATTCACAAGGTTTTGAAACTATACAGTTTACTGTTTCGTTATTATCGTATGTTACTGTTCTCCAAGTAAATGCAGCTATTAAAATAACCAACATGACGATAATTTGAACAAGCCTGCCTTTTGTTAGCTTTTGTGCCGCCATTATAATCTTTACTCCTTGTTACAAAGTTCAAAGTTTTTAAATAAAAATCCAATTCCAGACCAAGCGTAAGGTTACTACTCTGTCATTGATTTGTTAATTCAAGTATAGTGTCGCGTTGAAAATGCCACTTTTTTTTAAAATCAGCAAGTGGAAATAAAGCCCTGAATAGGCTGAATTTCCTTTTCTAATTTGGGTGGCATTACGACGTGAGTCGTGTTGGAAGTAAAGTGTAGTAAATAAGAAATTGGAAGCATGCAAATGAGCCAAGAAAAGCAGCTTGAACAAAACTACAACTATACGGTCGTCCGTCAATTTACCCTAGTTACAATTTTGTGGGGTATTGTCGGTATGGGCGTTGGTGTTTTGATTGCCGCTCAATTAGTTTGGCCACAGCTAAACTTTGATACGCCGTGGTTGACGTACAGTCGTTTACGTCCCCTGCATACTAATGCGGTTATTTTTGCGTTCGGTACAAGTGCGCTGTTTGCAACATCATATTATGTTGTACAACGTACCTGTCAGACGCGTCTCTTTGGTGGCCCTCTCGTAGCCTTTACCTTTTGGGGTTGGCAAGCGATTATCCTGTCCGCTGCAATTACTTTACCGTTAGGTTTAACCTCTGGTAAAGAATACGCAGAACTTGAATGGCCAATCGATATTGCTATTACTCTTGTGTGGGTAGCTTATGCGGTCGTGTTCTTCGGAACCATGATTAAACGTAAGACATCGCACATTTACGTAGCAAACTGGTTCTTCGGAGCCTTCATCATCACGGTTGCCGTGTTGCACATCGTTAACAGCCTAGCTGTTCCTGTCTCCGCGTTTAAATCGTACTCGATTTATTCCGGTGCGATCGATGCAATGGTGCAATGGTGGTACGGACATAATGCGGTAGGCTTCCTATTGACAGCTGGTTTCCTAGGTATGATGTACTACTTCGTTCCTAAACAAGCTGGTCGCCCTGTTTACTCTTACCGTTTGTCGATTGTTCACTTCTGGGCTCTCGTGTCTCTGTATATCTGGGCTGGTCCTCACCACCTACACTACACTGCACTTCCTGACTGGACTCAATCTCTAGGTATGGTTATGTCTTTGGTTCTGTTTGCTCCATCTTGGGGTGGCATGATCAACGGTATTATGACTCTATCTGGTGCGTGGCATAAGCTTCGCTACGACCCAATCCTACGTTTCCTAATCGTTTCTCTATCATTCTACGGCATGTCGACTTTCGAAGGCCCAATGATGGCAATCAAAACGGTTAACGCACTATCTCACTACACGGACTGGACTATCGGTCACGTTCACTCTGGTGCGTTAGGTTGGGTTGCAATGGTTTCTATCGGTTCGGTTTACCACTTAGTTCCTAAACTATTTGGTCAAGAGCGTATGTACTCTGTATCTCTAATCAATGTTCACTTCTGGTTAGCAACGATTGGTACGGTTTTCTACATTGTTGCAATGTGGATCTCTGGTGTGATGCAAGGTCTGATGTGGCGTGCAGTTAACTCTGACGGTACATTAACTTACAGCTTCGTTGAATCTGTAGAAGCGTCTTACCCGTTCTACTTTGTACGTTTCTTAGGTGGTTTCATCTTCCTATCTGGTATGTTCTTAATGGCATACAACACGTACAAAACTGTTTCTGCACCTAAAGATAGCCTTAAAGCTATCCCTCAACCGGCTTAAGGAGATTTAGAATGAGCTCAAATTCAAATAATCGCCATGAGTTGGTAGAGAAGAACGTTGGCCTACTAGCGATTCTTATCGTTATTGCTATCAGTTTTGGTGCTTTAGTAGAAATTACCCCGCTTATTTTCCAAAAGCAGACAACTGAACCTGTAGAAAATCTACGCGTTTACTCTGCTCTGGAAATGGAAGGTCGTGATATCTACATTCGCGAAGGTTGTAACGTATGTCACAGCCAAATGATTCGTCCTTTCCGCTCTGAAACTGAACGTTACGGTCACTACTCTGTAGCTGGCGAAAGTGTTTGGGAACACCCATTCCTATGGGGTTCTAAGCGTACTGGTCCTGATCTAGCGCGTGTTGGTGATCGTTACTCTGATGAGTGGCACCGTGTTCACCTTATCGACCCTCGTGAACTTGTTCCTGAATCAAACATGCCTGGTTTCCCATGGCTTGCTGAGAATGTACTTGATGGCAAATTGACTAAACAGAAGCTTGAAATCTTCCGTAATCAATTTGGTGTTCCTTACACAGACGAACAAATTGCTAACGCTAAACAAGATGTTGAAGGAAAAACAGAGATGGATGCAATCATCGCTTACCTTCAATCGCTTGGCCACGCAATGAAATAAGGAATAATTATGGACATTATTACATTTCAAAGTGTTTGGACTGTTACTGTTTTTGCTTGTTTCATCGGCATCGTTTGGTGGGCTTTCGGTAAAAATCGTAAGTCGCGCTTCGACGAAGATGCAAACCTAGTGTTCGCTGATGAAGCACCTGCGAAAGATAAAAATCAAGGAGTGACGAAGTAATGAGTACATTCTGGAGTATTTGGGTAACAGTAATCACAATCGGTACATTGATTGGCTGTGCAGCCTTACTTCGTTGGTGTTCCAACGATAAAACAGGTGTAGAAGAAGGTCAGGATATGGGCCATGAATACGATGGTATTCGTGAGCTTAATAACCCGCTACCTAAATGGTGGACATACCTTTTCGTTAGCACAATTGTGTTTGCAGCTGTTTATCTAGCTCTATACCCAGGCCTTGGCAACTTTAAAGGTCTACTAGGTTGGACGAGTTCAAACCAAACAGTTCGTAGCGTAGAAGAGTCTCGCTCTGCAATCGCTGCTGCGCAAGCAAACAAACAGTTAGATGCATACGCGAAAGAGCTTGATGATGCAGACACCTACTTTGGTGAAGCATTCAGAAAGCTAGCTCACGACGAAAATGGTCTACGTTCTGTCCCTGACATTGCATCAGATGCTGATGCAATCAAAGTGGGCCAACGTTTGTTCCTACAAAACTGTTCTCAGTGTCACGGCTCTGATGCACGTGGTCAGAAAGGTTTCCCGAACCTAACTGATGACGCATGGCTATATGGTGGTGAACCACAAGCTATCGTTACTACCATCATGCATGGTCGTGTCGGTCAAATGCCAGGTTGGAAAGACGCTCTTGGCGAAGAAGGCGTAAAAGAAGTAGTTAGCTACACGCTTAGCCTTTCTGGTCGTAGCGTAAACGCACGTGAAGCAGAAGCTGGTAAAGCTCGCTTTGTAGTGTGTGCAGCGTGTCACGGTACTGATGGTAAGGGTAACCCTGCTGTTGGCGCCCCTGACCTGACTGACCGTGACTGGCTATTCGGCGATTCTCGCGCTGATGTGACGGAAACAGTCATGTACGGACGTTCTGGTGTAATGCCGGCTTGGAAGGACATCCTCGGTGAGGATAAGGTTCAGCTCGTCTCTGCCTATGTCTGGAGCCTCAGCAACTCAGATAAAGAGTAACATAATAATAACAGCCCCTTCTTAAGGGGCTGTCTTTCTTTTACAGTTATAACCTTAAGTGTTTGTAAAAATTAGTTTTATTTCATTGTATATATTGAGAATAATAATATGGAACAACCTTGGTATAAGCAGTTTTGGCCGTGGTTTTTGATCTTCCTAACCGTTGGCGTTTCTATGCTAACATTGGTTCGAGTCGCGATACTTACCAACCATTCAGTTAACGTTGTCACTGAAGATTACTATAAAAAAGGTAAAGGTATTAATGTCGACATTTCGAAAGTAAATGTTGCTAAAGAGCTTGGCCTATCAGCTTCAGTTAGCGAGAAAGGTAACTCAGTTATCATTACCCTAGACAAAGGCAAGCTAGACCACTTCCCTGCTATTAGCGCAATGTTCGTGCACCGAACGCTGCCTGATCGTGATTTTACTCAGCTACTGACCGCTGATGCGAGAGGCAACTACACGTTGACTCTGGACCATGAAATGCAAGGTCCATGGTTTATCGAGCTTTCTCCGCATGATTCTGAATGGTTAGTGCAAGGTCGCATGAACTTCCCTATTGATACTCCTACTCAACTAACGAACTAAAGCTTATGTGTGAATCCTGTTATCACTGCGGTGAAGATGTACCAGCGGAAACGGATTTTAAAGTAGAAATCTTAGGATCTGTGCGACCTATGTGTTGTCCGGGTTGCGAAACCGTAGCCCAGACAATCGTTGATAGCGGCTTGGTCTCTTACTACCAATATCGTACCGCTCCAGCTGAAAAAGCGGACCTCGTGCCAGAGCAACTTCTGGCACTCAGTCATTACGACAACGAAGATGTTCAATTGGAGTTCGTCCGTAACTCTGAAAATACCTCTGAGGTGACATTGTCACTAGAGGGTGTCTCTTGTGCTGCTTGTGCTTGGCTTATTGAAAAGCAAGTCTCTTCAAAGTTAGGGGTTGTTAGTATTCGTGTTAATACCACGACTAACCGCGCCCTGCTCAGTTGGGACAACACTCAGACGAAACTGAGCGAGCTGTTGTCTGCAATCCATACCCTAGGCTACAAAGCCGCACCATTCGAAGCTGATCAACAAGAAGCCGCCTATCATCGATCGATGAAGAATTATCTCTATCGTCTTGGTATTGCTGGTTTAGCAACCATGCAGGTCATGATGCTGGCTGTGGCGCTTTATCTTGAAGTCTTTGGTAACCTTGAGCCCGAATTCAAAAGCTACTTCCGTTGGGTGAGCTTAATCTTCGCAACACCGGTTCTGCTCTACTCTGCATTGCCTTTCTATATCAACGCGTGGCGTAGCCTCAAAGGTCGAACACTTGGTATGGATGTACCTGTGTCGATCGCTCTGTTGTTTGCTTACGTTGCAAGTTTGGTCGCAACGGTGACTGAAAAAGGTGAAGTATTCTTCGAATCTATCTCGATGTTTACCTTCTTCTTACTGCTTGGTCGTTTCCTTGAAATGCGCGCTCGCCGTAAAGCAGCCGCTGCTAGTGGTAACCTGCTTAAGCTCGTTCCTGCTATGGCAACAACGTTAGATGGCGAACAAGTTCCGGTAAAAACCTTAAAAGTTGGCGACCAAATTCGCGTTCTTCCGGGTGAACACATTCCTGCCGATGGCAAAGTATTGTCAGGCAGAGTCCATATCGATGAATCGATGCTGACTGGCGAATCCATCCATGTGGTCAAAAACGAAGGCGATACCGTCTTCGCTGGTACATTGAATGGTGATGAATCGTTTGAATTGGAAGTAATGACGTCAAAAGCGGATTCGGTTATTTCCAATATCGTTCGCCTGCAAGATGAAGCGCAACTGTCTAAGCCTAGAATTGCTGAAATTGCCGATGTGGTAGCGCGATACTTTGTTGCGGTGATCTTAATCATCTCATTCGGCACTTGGTTTTACTGGCACCAAACACGACCAGAAGACGCTTTCTGGATCATGCTTTCGGTATTAGTAGCAACGTGTCCTTGTGCTCTGTCACTGGCAACACCGACGGCGATTACTTGCTCAACGTCTCGCATGGGTAACTTCGGTATTTTGCTGCGCAAAGGCCACGTATTCGAAACCTTGTGTAAAGTAAATCACTTGATCATCGATAAAACAGGCACATTGACTGAGGGTGATATTCGTATCAGCCAAGTTGAAACCTTCGCTGAACTTGATAAAGACACTTGTCTCAAAGTAGCGGCGAGCCTGGAACAACACGCTAACCACCCTATAGCTAAAGCGTTCAAGACTCATATTTCAGATGATATCGAAGTAGAGTCTGTCAATAACGTGATTGGTTCAGGCATCACTGGTGAGTGGAACGGCCAAGAAGTTGCGATTGGTAGTAGCGAATTCATTCTAGGTGAAGCTCAACCATCGGAAAGCAACGGCATTTACTTGTCGATGGCGGGCCGTCATATCGCGACATTTACTTATGAAGATCCCATTCGCAAAGAAAGCATCGAGTTTATTAAGCAATTTAAAGAAGCGGGAATCAAAACGACTCTGCTGACTGGCGATTCTTTGATTAACGCTAAGCCTGTTGCTGAAGAGATCGGGATTACTGATATTGTTGCTAACGCGAAACCTGAAGATAAACTTGCTTACCTGAACTCTCGAGATACAAGTGATATTACCATGATGGTTGGCGATGGTATTAACGATGCCCCTATTCTTGCGGGTGCTCACCTTTCCGTTGCTATGGGCGGCGGTACCGATGTGGCGAAAGCCTCTGCAGATATGGTGTTATTGGGTGATAAGCTCGATAGATTACTTAAGTCGCGTACTTTGGCATTAAAAACGCGTAAGATAATCCGTGAAAACCTAGCTTGGTCATTAGGATATAACCTACTGATCCTTCCATTGGCCGTAGCGGGTTTGGTTGCTCCATACATTGCCGTTGTGGGCATGTCTGCCAGCTCTATTATTGTTGTGTCTAACTCGTTAAGGCTTTTAAAAGAGCAAGGTAAATAATGGAAAGTTTATACATTCTGATCCCCATTGCGATTGTTCTGGTGTGCATCGCTGTTGGTATTTTTCTATGGGCGGTGAAGAGCGAACAGTTTGAAGACCTAGAACGTCAAGGTCACAACATTCTGTTTGATGAAGACGAAAAGGCTCACAACCATTCTGATAGCAAACCTGTCAAGAATGAGAAAGCTAACACCGAAAGCCAAACTAACGTAGACAAAAAGAACGATGACGCCTGATTGGATCGGAGCCTTTGTTGTTGGATTGATCGGCGCAGGCCACTGCATGGGAATGTGTGGTGGTATTGCGTCGCTTCTTTCGATTGGCAACAGTAAACCCTCCCCTGTTATTCCCCTACTTTATAATCTAGGACGCTTGCTAAGTTATGCCGTAATTGGTGGTGTGATTGGCGGTGCAATCTCTTCGATAGGTCAGCTAAGCGATTTTAACGCTCTGCTGGGTTGGCTGCGATTATTTGCTGCTGCCTTTATGATCATCTTAGGTTTGTATATCGGTAAATGGTGGTTCGGCTTGTTGTTCTTTGAAAAAGTCGGACAGAAGCTATGGCGCTATATCTCTCCTTTAGGTAAATCATTTCTACCATTGAAGCACCCTAGCCACGCTTTGCCGTTTGGCTTTATTTGGGGTTGGCTACCATGTGGCTTGGTTTACTCTATGCTTACGTGGGCAGCCGTATCAGGAAGTTGGTACAACGGAGCTGGTATCATGCTTGCTTTCGGTTTAGGTACGCTTCCAGCAATGCTCACCGTTGGTATGGGCGCTAATTTCCTCAAAAAACTGCAACAAGCTGACTTATTTCGCCAATTAGGCGCAATTTTAATCCTCCTTTATGGTTTCTATACCGGATATATGGCATTGCAGCTCATTATTTATACCGTATAGGCAATCTTTAAATCCGGTTTTTTTACTACCCAACTGGATAAAGGAATGCTAAAATATTGACGTATATCAAATAGTGAAAGATTGTTATGATTTCTGAAAAGCCTGTGACGAAACGTGTTCAGTCTGGTGGCTGTGCGATCCATTGCCAGGATTGTAGTATTAGCCAGCTCTGTATTCCGTTTACTTTGAATGAATCTGAACTCGATCAACTTGATCAGATCATTGAGAGAAAAAAGCCTATTCAAAAAGGCCAAGAGTTATTTAAAGCCGGTGACGAGCTTAAATCTCTATATGCTATTCGCTCTGGAACGATCAAGAGCTACACGATTACCGAGCAAGGTGATGAGCAGATTACTGCATTCCATCTAGCGGGCGATCTTGTTGGCTTCGATGCGATTACTGGTGACCAACACCCTAGTTTCGCACAAGCGCTAGAAACTTCTATGGTATGTGAAATCCCATATGAGATTCTTGATGACCTATCAGGAAAAATGCCTAAATTGCGTCAGCAAATTATGCGCCTGATGAGTAACGAGATTAAAGGTGACCAAGAAATGATTCTGCTTCTTTCTAAGAAGAACGCGGAAGAGCGTCTTGCTGCATTCCTTTACAACCTTTCTACTCGCTTCTCTCAGCGTGGCTTCAGCCCGCGTGAGTTCCGCCTAACGATGACTCGTGGCGATATTGGTAACTACCTTGGTTTGACTGTTGAAACGATCAGCCGTCTTCTAGGTCGTTTCCAAAAAGCAGACATCTTGAGCGTTAAAGGCAAATATATCACTATCGAAGATCACGATGCGTTGATGGAACTTGCTGGCGTTTCAAAAGAATAGTCTAGATATCAATGATGTAGTTCAATAATGAGCTACATCATGTTTCTCTCTTAAAACCTCTTATATTTCTCTTAATCTCTCCATAACTACGCTACATTATTTATATGTTCGGTCTGAAAAGTAGGCTTAGTTATGAGTATCTATAACAAAATTTTAGTTGTCGCAGACATTAATCACGATGAGCAACCTGCTCTAGTTCGTGCTATCCAACTTGCTAAGAAAAGCACCTCAACAAGCCACATCACTTTCTTTTTGTCGATATACGACTTCTCGTATGAAATGACATCTATGCTCTCTATCGATGAAAGAGACGCAATGCGCAAAGGCGTAATTCATCAACGCGAAATTTGGATGAATAAAGTCGCAGAACCTTACCTAGATGATTCTATTGAATTTAATGTACAAGTGGTTTGGCATAATCGCCCGTACGAAGCGATCATTGCCGAGGTTTACAGCGGCGAGCACGACATCTTAATCAAAGGCACGCGTAAGCACGATACTTTGGAGTCTGTCATCTTCACTCCAACCGATTGGCACTTATTGAGAAAGTGCCCTAGCCCAGTGCTATTGGTTAAAAACGATTTCTGGCCAGATCACGCGAAGATTTTTGCTTCCGTTCACGTTGGCTCTGAAACAGAAGCTCATTTAGAGCTTAACGATACGATGGTCGACAGATTGCTAGAGATCACCGGTCGTTTGGATGCGGAACCTTTCTTGGTGAATGCCTACCCGGTGACACCTGCGAATATTACCATTGAACTGCCAGAGTTTGATCCAACGTCTTATACCGACGCGGTTCGTGGTCATCACTTAACAGCAATGAAAGCATTGCGCCAGAAGCACGGTATGTGTGAAGAGCAAACTGTGGTCGAGCAAGGCTTGCCTGAAGATGTTATTCCTCGTGTCGCTTCTGAAAATAACGCTGCGATGGTGATCCTGGGTACAACGGGTCGTACTGGCTTGTCTGCCGTGTTTATTGGTAATACCGCGGAACATGTTATCGACAAGATTAACTGTGATGTGTTGGCTCTTAAACCGTCTGGTTACGTCAGCCCACTAGACCCTAACCTTTCGAAAGGTTGAGCCGGCGACAAGTTTAACTTATAAAAAAACGCCTCAAGCATTGCTTGAGGCGTTACTGTTTGTCTAGAGCAACGCCATTCCAAACACAGAATGGCTAGCAGCATCTTTATCGAATCAAATGGCTAAACGTTCGTCACGTCGATGAACATTGACTCATCAATGTTTGAAGATGAAATTTCTGCTTCTTCGAATTCGTATGCTTTGCGGTCTTCACTACGGTCCAGTGGAAGGTTCACGAAGTCAAACAGCTCGCGGTCAGCCAGTTGGCTTGGGCTTACGTTCTGGATTGACTTGAAGATCTTCTCAACACGACCTGGCGTTTTCTTATCCCAATCAATTAGCATCGCTTTAATGTTCTGACGCTGTAGATTCTCTTGAGAGCCACATAGGTTACAAGGAATGATTGGGAACTCTTTGTGCTCAGCGTATTTGATTAGGTCCGTTTCACGACAGTAAGTCAGTGGACGAATAACAACGTTACGACCATCATCTGAACGAAGCTTTGGTGGCATAGCCTTTAGGCGCGCACCGTGGAACATATTTAGGAACATGGTCTCAACGATGTCGTCTAGGTGGTGACCCAGTGCGATCTTAGTTGCTCCAATCTTCTCTGCGAATGAGTACAAAGTACCACGACGAAGACGAGAACATAGGCCACACGTTGTTTTGCCTTCTGGCACTTTCTCTTTAACTACTGAATACGTGTCTTTATCTACGATGTAGTAAGGAATGTTCAACGTTTCAAAGTACTCAGGAAGAATGTGTTCAGGGAACCCAGGTTGTTTTTGATCTAGGTTTACTGCCACAACATCAAATTTGATCGGTGCTGCTTCACGTAAACGTAGCAAAATGTCTAGCATCGCAAATGAATCTTTACCGCCACTAATACATGCCATTACTACGTCATTCTCTTCGATCATGTTGTAGTCGATGATGGCATTTCCAACATTTCTTCTCAGACGTTTCTGAAGTTTGTTGAATTCAAGTGTTTCTTTTCTATTATCGTTTTGGTTCATTGCGACTCTCACACCGTCGTATTACCGACTGTAGATTGCTAGTGGGACTGTTTTAGGGCGTGGATTATACGGATTTTTATTTAATGTTGAAATAGTAACGGCAGGATAAACAAGCTGAGTAATAGAAAGATTCTGCTTTTATTGTTCGATAAGCTCTCTAGCTGATAGAGAAACGCGGCTTTACATGCTCTCGGTTGGCATCGCAGATAAAGAAAAGCAGCCTGATCTAATTCGATGAGGCTGCTTTAAGATATGTCGTAAAAGCTTAGGGGAATGATTTCGCTAAGCTTTTACTTCACTAACCATGATTCCGTTAAAAGTTATTGCGCGGGAATGTACGGCAATACGCGAACTGTTGGTTCTGGTAACGTGATGCTGTCACTTCCATTCAGTTCGTCTAAGGTGAATTTCGCTCGCCCTTCTTTGATTGGTAGTTGCTTACCATTTGAAAGCTCGATGTTGCCTTCCAGCTTATTAGCGAACTCTAGCGTTAGCCCTTGGATATCTGGTGTGAACCAACCAGAGAACATGCCGCTGACGTCTTCAAGCATCGCCTGCATCTGTGGTAATAGGTTTTCTATCTGTGCAACTTCGACAGTGCCAACTAAAGGCTCTTGAGTCATCACAACTAAAGAATACGCACATTCTTGTTCTTGAGTTTGTACAAAGATAAGAGGATTTGCTGAGCGTAGATTTTGATCTACCGGTAGAAGCAGTTCATTGGCAGGAGAGACTTTTAGCTCTTCGTAGTGCTCTTCTTTTTCCATCCAAGCTTTGCTGATGTGACAGGTTTGCTGAGCTTGTTGATCAACAAAGAAGACCGCAACTTTGACATCATCATGCCCTTCTTTGGTGTTGTTTTTCAACTGAGTATAAAGCTTAGAATACGTGAACATGTATTCTTGCGCTGAAGCAGGAAGAGAAACCCCAAGGCTTAATGAGGCTAATAAAGCGAGTGCTGTCTTTTTCATTATTATAATCTTGTCGAAGTTGAGCGTTTATAAATAGAAAGAGCAGCCAATGAGCTGCTCTTTTTGTGATATTACTTGGTACAAGCCGACTATCGAAGGCAACTAAGTTGGTATCAAAATGAGTTACTTTTTCCAGTATACCTCGTTGTGACGGATCATAGCTTGTAAATCAGTCACATAGTCGGAACCTCGCTCAGAATATTTTAACAAGCCATTGGTGAGCTCTGTCGCCGTTGCGGTTGTTAAAAGATCATCACCTTGCGCAGCAAGTTTTGCACGAATCGCTCTTAGATCGGCGTAAGCACGATTACGATTAAGGTTCATGAAGTAACGATGTACAGATTCTTGGCTTGAAGAGAATGTGGCGACTTCATGCGAGCTACCTTCGTTACGTTGTAGCGGAACAAGGCCACAACCTTTGGTATAACACCAGTGTCCAAAATAGTTGTTGGCTTTAGTAGCGAAACGCGACGTTCCCCAAGCTGACTCATTTGCTGCCTGTGTCAGTACAAGCGCCTCTGGCAGCACATTCACGCGGTTAAGCATCTCTGCCAGCCATGCCTGATCCAAACCTTCACTAGGGACTGGCAGGCTGTACAACTTCCCTAACCTTTTCGCATAAGACGCATCTTCAGAATCAATACTGCTTAAACCAGACTCAGAGAGCTTAGTTAAAAACGCGCGCTCTTTGGTGATACGTTTGTTTTCGATATTGATGCTTGGACGTAGGAACGAAAAGAACGTGTCCTTTTTCTCATTCACATCTTCGATGGCCGCAAAGTTTGGTGTGCTCGAAGAAACCGTCAAGTCACCAAACTGGTCAGCTGAATTGGAGCTCTGCTCTGTCGTTCGTCGACGCTCTTCTTCTTGGTAAATATAAGGACCAATCAGTGAAATAGAGCCAACAAGAGCCAGTGCCGTCACTTTAAGCGCAAGTGATTTGCTTGTGCTTGCCTGTGTGTCTTTATGCATCGAACACCTGTGGGTTTTTGTTATTGTCGTCGTTATTGCTGTCGTTGTTATCGTCATCGCTCTTTGGACGGTCTGAAGCAATCAGTTTCAATTTGATGCCAAACATTTCACGGTAAAGGATACCTTTCACGTGGAAGAAGAACGGAAGAACGAAGATTAAGCCAATGCCGTACATCATTGCAGCCACGATGAACATCAACATAACCATTAAGTAGATAGACGCGACTACGAAGATCTTCTTATTTACTGCTCTTAATGAAAGCAGCAGCGATTGCATTGGCGGCACTTTCTTATCACAAATCAGCAGAATTGAATGGCTGAACGCAAGCGAGAAGTAAATCGACAAGAATGGCAGAATCATACCTGCGATGCCTTGAAGCATTAGGCTAAACAAAGTCACTAGAATAACCGGAACCGTAAACTGCAAACCTTTACCGATGTGGCGTACTTTGGTTTGTAGGCCAGCGGCGTGGCTCATTGCCATTAAACAGATACCGGCATAGATAGGTGCGCTGATCACTTCATAGCTAAAGTTCGCAATAAAAATCGATTCAACAATTTGTGGCGTGAACGATTCTGGGTCGATAACCGCATCCAAGATAACCGCAGGATCACCAAGCTGTAGTTTTAGTGCGATATAAAAGATAGCGAGCTGCACAAACATCAAAGCAATAATCGCTGGGGAAAACGAAAGAAAGTGACTTATCGTATGTTTCCAAGCTTCTTGGAATACAGCCGTTGCTTTGAGCTCATAATCGCCAGAAAGTGCACGGTTGATACTACCGCCCAAATTAAAATCTTTTTCGATGTCGTTGTTCATATTGATACCTAGGTGTGCCGATTAAGCGAAGCCACCTAACTTATTGATAAAAAATTACCTTCATTATACTCATATGTCGGATACAAACTAAAATATGAATCTGTAACAAGGCTTGCTTTTGCGTCTTAATGGTTAATAATTAGACACTTGTTAGGGTGTAAACCCAGTAAATAACAGTATGGTAAAGGATGTTTACTTTTACCTGCGAAATTTTTTATCTTCGAAAGGTAAAAAATGCTTTGAATTCACGTTTTTGGTGATTATGATGCGCGCCTTAAAGGTGTATAGCAACAGGTCTCAAATAGAACCAAGGTGGAGAAAAACAGACGTTGAACGCTAAAAAATCAGTAGGAAAGCCAGTAGTACAGCTAACTGGCATCAGTAAAAGTTTCGATGGTAAGGAAGTCATCGGCAATCTGGATTTAAACGTAAATCATGGTGAGTTTCTCACGATTTTAGGCCCATCAGGTTGTGGTAAAACAACCGTGCTAAGAATGATTGCGGGTTTTGAAACGGCAGATAGTGGTCAAATACTATTAGCTGAACAAAACGTAACCCAAGTTCCTGCTGAACAAAGGCATGTAAACACTGTATTCCAAAGCTATGCCCTATTCCCGCATATGACCGTTTTCGACAATGTGGCATTTGGCTTACGCATGCAGAAAGTTCCAAACAGCGAGATTGAACCTCGTGTAATGGATGCTTTGAAAATGGTGCGCCTAGAACAAATGGCACAACGAAAGCCACACCAGCTATCTGGTGGCCAACAGCAACGTATCGCAATCGCTCGTGCTGTCGTTAATAAGCCTAAAGTTCTTTTGTTGGATGAATCTCTATCTGCTCTGGATTACAAACTACGTAAACAGATGCAAATCGAGCTGAAACAATTACAACGCCAACTTGGTATCACGTTCATTTTTGTAACGCATGACCAAGAAGAAGCGCTGTCTATGTCTGACCGTATTATTGTTATGCGTGATGGTGTGATTGAACAAGACGGAACACCAAGAGAGATCTACGAAGAGCCTAAGAACCTATTTGTAGCGCGTTTCATTGGTGAAATTAACGTATTCGAAGCGACAGCGAAATCTCGTCAAGATGAAAAACGCATTGTTGCGACAATCGAAGGTGAAGAGTCCATTATCTATCACGATAAAGACGTAACACCGGGTCAAAAACTGCAAGTATTGCTTCGCCCTGAAGATCTTCGTATCGAAGAAATTAAAGAGTCTGAGCAACGCGGTATTGTTGGCCACATTGTCGAGCGAACCTATAAAGGCATGACATTAGACTCAGTCGTAGAACTTGAATCTGGTATGCGTGTCATGGTTAGCGAATTCTTCAACGAAGATGACCCTGATGTTGATCACTCACTGGGCCAAAAAGTTGCAGTAACTTGGGTTGAGAGCTGGGAAGTGGTATTAGAAGATGAGCAAGAAGTTTAATTTACAAAACGCAATTGTTGCTTTAATCACAGGTTGGTTAGTGCTGTTCGTGATGATTCCAAACATCATGATCATTGGTACTAGCTTCCTTACTCGTGATGAAGCGAACTTGATCGAGATGACCTTCACTCTCGATAACTACGTGCGTTTGGCTGACCCGCTGTATTTTAAAGTGTTGATGCACTCTTTCTATATGGCAATTGTCGCAACCCTACTTTGTTTGATTATTGGTTACCCATTCGCTTACATCGTGGCAAAAATGCCGGCGAAGTGGCGTCCAATCATGTTGTTCCTAGTGATAGTGCCATTCTGGACTAACTCTTTGATTCGTACATACGGATTGAAAATTGTACTGGGTACGCAAGGTGTCTTGAACAAAAGCTTGTTAGCGCTCGATATCATTGATAAACCGCTACGTATCATGTACTCAGAAACCGCAGTAATGATCGGTTTAGTGTACATCCTACTTCCGTTTATGATTCTGCCGCTGTATTCAGCGATTGAAAAACTGGACGATACGTACTTAGAAGCGGCTAAAGATTTAGGTGCGAACAAACTGCAAACGCTATTGAAAGTTGTACTGCCACTAACAATGCCGGGCATTATTGGCGGCTGTTTATTAGTACTACTGCCAGCGTTAGGTATGTTTTACATCTCTGACCTATTAGGCGGAGCTAAGAACCTATTGATTGGTAACGTGATTAAGAGCCAAGTGCTCAACGCTCGAGACTGGCCGTTTGGCGCAGCGACGAGTATCGCACTGACCATGGCAATGGCTGTGATGCTGTATGCCTACTACCGAGCAGGTAAGCTATTGAACAAGAAAGTGGAGCTAGACTAATGGGTCGCACAGTTAAGTTCAGCTTTATGGCGCTGGTATACGCCTTTCTATACCTACCTATTATCGTATTGATCGCTAACTCGTTTAATGCCAATAAGTTTGGTATGAAATGGGGTGGCTTCACCACTAAATGGTATGACGCGCTTATTAACAACGACAGCCTAATGCAGGCTGCGTGGCACTCGATCAACGTAGCGGTGTTCTCTGCAACAGCTGCAACGATTGTCGGGAGCCTTACAGCAGTAGCCCTATTCCGTTACCAATTCAAAGGTAAAGGCATCGTAAATGGCATGCTGTTCATCGTAATGATGTCTCCAGATATCGTAATGGCGATTTCGCTTCTTGCGCTATTCTTGGTAATGGGTGTTCAACTGGGCTTCTTTACCCTACTTGCTGCTCACATTACCTTCTGTCTACCGTTCGTTGTAGTAACGGTATACAGTCGCTTGAATGGCTTTGATGTGAAGATGCTAGAAGCCGCAAAAGACTTAGGCGCAAGTGAATGGACGATTCTAAAGCAGATCATTCTACCTCTTGCTAAGCCAGCGGTTGCTGCGGGTTGGTTATTGAGCTTCACTCTGTCTTTGGACGATGTGATCATCAGCTCTTTCGTAACCGGCCCAACGTATGAAATCTTACCACTGAAGATTTACTCAATGGTTAAAGTGGGTATATCTCCTGAGGTAAACGCCCTAGCAACAGTGATGTTAGTGGTGTCGTTAATACTGGTGATCATTTCTCAGTTATTAGCGAGAGAAAAAATCAAGTAAGTCTCCTACTCTATACAGAGACAGGCTTGATTAAGAAGTTAAGAGACTTCAAGTTCAAAAAAGTGTTAATCATAAACAGAATGGTAAATTGCCATTCTGTTTTTCTATCTACTGCCTTCGGGCAACGTTTAGTTTGGAGCTAACGTCAATGAAAAAATGGGCTACTCTATTAGCTGGTAGTGCATGTGCGCTTTCAATGTTATCTGCACCATCATTTGCAAAAGATAACAAAGAATTGGTATTCATGAACTGGGGACCTTACATCAACAGTGAGATTCTAGAACAGTTCACTGATGAAACTGGTATTAAGGTTATCTACTCGACTTACGAGTCGAACGAAACCCTGTACGCAAAGCTAAAAACACACAACAAAGGCTACGACCTAGTTGTGCCGTCGACTTACTTCGTATCTAAGATGCGTGACGAAGGTATGCTACAAAAGATCGACAAAACTAAGCTGAACAACTTCAAGAATCTAGATACTAACTACCTAGATAAGCCGTACGACCCAAGCAACGACTACTCTATTCCTCACGTAGTTGCGATCACAGGTCTTGCTGTTAACACTGACATGTACGATCCAGAAGATTTCCAAAGCTGGGCTGATCTATGGAAACCTGAGCTTGAAGGTCAACTGATGATGATGGACGACACTCGTGAAGTGTTCCACATCGCACTACGTAAGTTAGGTTACTCTGGTAACACAACAAACGAAAAAGAGATCGACGAAGCGTACGCTGAGCTACAAAAGCTAATGCCGAACGTTCTAGTATTTAACTCAGACAACCCAGGCGCGCCTTACATGTCTGGTGAAGTGGGTCTTGGTATGCTGTGGAACGGTTCTGCTGCTGCAGCGCAAAACGAAGGTCTGCCAATCAAACTGGTTTTCCCTAAAGAAGGCGGTATCGGTTGGGTTGATAACTTTGCGATTAGCTCTGGTGCGGTAAACGTAGAAGCAGCTCATAAGATGATCGACTTCCTACTTCGCCCTGAAATTGCTGAACAAATCTCTCGTGATACTGGCTACCTAACAGCCGTTAAAGCGTCTAACGAGAAGTTCAAAGACAGCCCTGCGCTATTCCCATCGCAAGAAGACCTTGATCGTGTTGAATGGCAAGCTGCGGTTGGCGATAAGACAGTGAAGTACGAAGATTACTTCATGAAACTTAAAGCAGGTCAGTAATTTAGCCTATTATCTCACGGCGACTAAGTAACTGGTTTACTTAACAGCCCGACGTAGAGAATCAATAAGTTAAAAATAAGAATATCAATGAATAGGCAGCTTAGGCTGCCTATTTTATTATATCACTGCTATAATATAGCGCGATTTTTCGAAATCCTTTTACTTTGGGTTCACTACCCAGCTCCAAATCAAACAAATGAACGGAACAGTAATGAAAAAAACACTGTATACCGGCGCATTGTGTGCTGCTACTTTACTTTCTACACCCTCTTTCGCAGCTGACCAAGAACTGTATTTTTACAACTGGTCTGAATATATTCCAAATGAAGTACTAGAAGACTTCACAGAAGAGACTGGTATCAAAGTCTACTACTCAACTTATGAGTCTAACGAAAGCATGTACGCTAAGTTAAAAACTCAAGGTACGGGTTACGACTTAGTGGTTCCTTCTACTTACTTCGTTTCTAAGATGCGTAAAGAAGGCATGCTTCAAGAGCTTGATAAAACCAAGCTAAGCCACTTTGCAGATTTGGATCCAAATTACTTAGATAAGCCATTTGACCCAAACAATAACTACTCAATCCCATACATCTGGGGTGCGACGGGTATTGGTATCAACTCAGACATGCTAGACAAGTCTTCAGTTAAAAACTGGGGCGATCTGTGGGATACGCAGTGGGAAGGTCAACTGATGATGATGGATGACTCTCGTGAGGTTTTCCATATCGCTCTATCTAAACTGGGCTACTCTCCAAACACGACTAACCCTGAAGAAATCAAAGAAGCCTACGAAGAACTTCGTAAGCTAATGCCAAACGTATTGGTATTTAACTCAGATTTCCCAGCGAACCCTTACCTAGCAGGTGAAGTGTCGCTTGGTATGCTTTGGAATGGCTCTGCTTACATGGCACGCCAAGAAGGCGCAACGATTGACATTATCTGGCCAGAAAAAGGTGCTATCTTCTGGATGGACAGCCTAGCAATTCCAGCAGGTGCTAAGAACACAGAAGCGGCTCATAAGATGATCGACTTCCTTCTTCGCCCTGAGAACGCTGCGAAAATTGCTCTAGAGATCGGTTACCCGACACCAGTTAAAACCGCTTACCCTCTTCTTCCTAAAGAATTTGCTGAAGACAAGAACGTTTTCCCACCACAATCAGTGATGGATAACGGCGTTTGGCAAGATGAAGTTGGTGAAGCGAGTGTCATTTATGACGAGTACTTCCAAAAACTTAAAGTAAACAACTAGACTGTTACTGACAGGTTAATAAAGCGGCGTAAGCCGCTTTATTTTTATCTATACTTTATATAGTATGGCATTAAACGATATGGAGTGCGTTATAATATGCCAGCGAACCCGATATTATTGGTTGTGACTCTGATGCTTCTTGCGTCGTTCTTGATGCTCGGCCTGAGTTCATTCATCCACATAGACTCTAATTACGACCTGTTTTTCGAAACAAACACCCTCGTGATTACCATGTATATCTATTACGTTGCTCGACATGCCATTCGTCCCCACAAGATCCTTCGCTGTGGCGCACGCCTTCTTATTTTCAACCTCTTTTATGATGTAACGACAGAGCTCAAATACCTCGATGAGTGGGCAGATAGAAACGAATTACTCGATACATTTCTTGAAGATGGTTTATTGCAGATCGCCTTCCTACTTATCGCTTACGGTATTACTGAACTGACAACCAAATTGAAAGATCAGGGCAAGCAAGATGAGCTAACAGGCCTATACAATCGCAAGAAGTTCGACGCGATCCAGCTTAAGGAGTTCGAGCTAATCTACTTTGATTTGGATGGATTAAAGCAGGTCAATGACCGCAAAGGGCATCAAGTTGGCGATCTGATGATCGTTCGTTTCTCTCAAGCGCTCAGTCAATCCGCACTCGAAGATGAAATGGTCTTTAGGGTTGGAGGCGATGAGTTTGTTGTGACAGCGCAGCTTGGTCGTGGAGGCGAGTTTGTTAATCAACTTACTAACCTACTGCATGGAGAAAACATCAGTTTCTCTTACGGAATTGAAGTGACCAATCAAGATAACTTCAAACAGGCGCTTATTGAGTCCGATAAGGCGATGTACGAGATGAAGAAAGCTCAACGAACTTAATTGAATCTTGCTTTAATGACCGCTTCTGCCTTACGACACTTGTATTAGCGCAAGCCGTAAGTAGAAACAAAAAAGCAAACATACATGTGACTCTAAGGTTCTTAAAGCCGGTGTATATTTGCCCTTGGTAACGGATTGGGAGGTTTAAGCCGTTAGAGAGCCCTTCTCTGAACATAACAGCTCACCAACCAGTTTAGGCACCTCGATGCTCGCCTTGCCGTAACGCTTCTCTTCAAATTCACTTTCAACCGCACTTGGTTCGAGGTTTATCTCGATAGTATGTGCACCATGCATTTTCGCATCGTGAACAAAGCCTGCCGCTGGATAAACAACACCTGAAGTTCCGATAGAGATAAACAGATCTGCTTCTTCCAGTGCTGAATAGATGTCACCCATTCGTAATGGCATTTCGCCAAACCACACAATGTGTGGACGCATTTGCGCTGGAATTTGACAGCAATGACAAAGCTCGCCGGTTTCGATGTTGTCTTTATGGTCGATAACTTGATTGGATTCACTGCAACGTGCTTTCAAAAGTTCGCCGTGCATGTGGATAATGTTGTTACTACCGCCTCTCTCGTGCAGGTTGTCGATGTTCTGAGTGATGATTGTTACTTTGCCATCAAGTTTGTCTTCGAGCTCACCTAGCGCCTTATGGGCGGAATTTGGTTGAATGCTCTCACCTTGTAAGCCATGGCGACGCTTGTTATAGAATGCTTGAACCAAGTCGGGATCTTTCGCAAACCCTTCTGGGGTCGCGACATCTTCGATTTTATGGTTTTCCCATAGCCCGTCTTGTGCTCGGAATGTTTGTATCCCCGACTCCGCAGAGATGCCAGCGCCAGTAAGAATTACGATATTTCGATATGGGAAATGCATACAACGTCCTTTTCAATATGTCACTTTGTAACAGCTTAGCACTGTTCAAATTTCAACAATAGTTTTAGGGATTAGACCATAGTCTTAGGCAACTGAATTCATTGGCTATTTGTGACATAACTCGCTTGATGGATACTGCCGTTGTTACTCAAACTCTTGGTTTAGCTTTTCACAGAACCAAAAAAAGCGACCGAAGCCGCTTAGTTCTGTTTAACTGATGCCTACTTGATGAGCTTAAACCCATCAAAGTGAACGACGTTAGTCTTCGTTGATAGACGAGATCTTATGGATTGAAAGATCCGCGCCGTTGAATTCGTCTTCTTCACTTAAACGCAGGCCTGTTAGTTTGCTCAACACACCATAAACAATCATTGCGCCAATCAAAGCCACAGCAATGCCCGCCAGCGTGCCGACCACTTGAGAAGCAAAGCTCACGCCCCCTAGGCCCCAGAATGTTTGTGAACCGAAGATACCTGCTGCTATGCCACCCCAAGCACCACATACGCCGTGTAGAGGCCACACACCGAGTACATCATCGATCTGTGTTTTGTTTTGCATGTAAGTAAATAGGTAAACAAATAGCGCGCCTGCCACGCCGCCCGTCACCAAAGCGCCAAGTGGGTGCATCAAATCTGAGCCCGCACAGATAGCAACGAGACCAGCCAAAGGACCATTGTGGATGAAGCCCGGGTCATTTTTACCTGCAATTAGAGCCGCAAGAATACCGCCAACCATTGCCATGAGTGAGTTCATCGCCACCAAGCCGCTGATGCCATTGATCGCTTGAGCTGACATCACGTTAAAGCCGAACCAACCCACACATAAGATCCAAGAGCCTAGTGCTAAGAATGGGATGTTCGATGGCGCGAAGTTGGTGTGTTTACCCGCACGGATTCGACCTTTACGCATCCCTAAGAAGTAAACTGCGACCAAAGCAATCCAACCACCTACGCCGTGAACCACTACAGAGCCTGCGAAGTCATGGAACCCATAACCAAACTGGCCTTCTAGCCAATCTTGGAATCCAAAGTTGCCGTTCCAAATGATGCCTTCAAAAAATGGATAGATGAAACCAACCGTAAACAGTGTCGCAATCAAAATTGGGTAGAAACGTGCGCGCTCTGCGATACCGCCTGAAACGATCGCTGGGATTGCAGCTGCGAATGTCATAAGGAAGAAGAACTTCACCAGCTCATATCCGTTGCCTTGCGACAGTGTTTCTGCGTCTGCAAAAAAGTGTGCACCGTAAGCAACCCAGTAACCGATAAAGAAGTAAGCAATGGCGGAGACACCAAAATCCGACAGGATCTTAACGAGCGCGTTTACTTGGTTCTTCTTTCGAACGGTACCGACTTCTAGAAATGCAAAGCCAGCGTGCATCAAGAAAACCATGATGGCACCGAGTAATAGGAATAAAGTATCTGAACTTTGGGTAAGGGTTTGTACTGCACTATGAACTTGAGTCACCGTTTCACTCATTAAAGCATTCTCCTTCGCTTTATCTGATTTGCACTGATATCGTGCGATTCAATGTTGTAATTAATTAAAGACTCAACAGTGAACGCAAGATGCGTTCCAAGTGTGTGGTGTAATTTTCGTGCAACAGTTTTTACTTTTAACTTACTGATTAATAGTGCATAAATTTATCGGTGCACTTTCTTGGTTCTGAATAAGCGTGAAAATGGAAACAAGAATTGCACCAATTAAGGGAGTTGCACCATATTGAAGCGGTCAATACCATGCTTCATTAAGTTTCGTTGCTGATTAGAAACAAAAAGCCCAATGACCGAAATCATTGGGCTTTCAAAAGGATGATTGTGCTAGATAATTCGCTATCTAATGAGCCAATACTCGACTACAAGTTTGGACCTGTTGTCGGGTTTTGCGGTAGGTTTTGACTTAAACGCTGCATACCTTGATACATACGAATAAACCAAACCACAATCGCAACACCACCAAACAACATGCCTACATACGGGATGTAGTAAGCGATGTCATCGATAATATGGTTTTGATACCAGTAATCGTTCACACCAATCAACATGCCATTAGAGGTCGCTACCGTCACGATAAGCACAACAAAGAACGTCAGGTTCAAGAAGAACGAGCGAATCAAGCCGTAGTAATGCGTATCCACTACTTCGCCGTCTTCGCCTTTATCTAAACGATAGCCCGCGTAGATGATGGCAACCACACCAGAGAGAAGACAAGTAAATGGTGTAAAGCAGCTTAGGATGTAAGCAACCCAAATACCTTTATGAGGTTTGTTCATTCTTATTCACCCCTTCCGTTTTCTCTGTTGCAGCGTTTGCGCTTTGTTCAACGCCGTTTTTCTCTTGTTCCATCACTTCTTTGTACCAAAGGTCATGGTGCTCTTTTGCCCAAGTTTCATCAACTTCGCCTGTTACCATGCCTTCTAGTGCACCTTCCATACCGAACAAGCCGATGTAGATGTGGAACACAAAGCCACAGATAAGGATCAAAGCAGCCAACATGTGGACTAGGTTTGAAAGCTCCATATCACGACGCGTTTGACCGAAAATTGGGAAGTCTAAAACCAAGCCACTGATCGCAGCCACACTACCCATTACAATCAATAGCCAGAACAGCGCTTTCTCACCCGCGTTCGAAAACTCTGCAGATGGATGAGAACCTTTATGTTTCCCGACCATACCACCTAGTTTCATGAACCACTGGATATCGACCATCTTGAAGATAGACTTACGCCACCACTTGATGAGAACAGCCATCAACAGCACATAGAAAATTGGGCCGATGTAGTTATGGTATTGCTTAGCCAGTAGAACGATGAAACCCCACAGATCCGTTGGGATATAAGGTTTCAAGAAGTGTTTACCGTAAACCAACATCAAACCACTGAACGCCAGTGTTAAGAAGGTAAACGCCATACTCCAGTGCAAGGCACGGTCAAGTCGCGACCAACGTTTGATCTTACGACCGGTTCTTGGCGCGCTTAGCATTAGCGGGCCAATCACAACGTACATCAAAGTCACGAAAGCAATACTGCCAAAGATAGCGACAGCACCGGCTGGTGACATCCACTTCTCTTTCAATATGTACCACGTTTGACCCGGAGTACTGATCAACACACCGTGTTCAGCAGATTTAGATGTGGTGTAACCTTCTTCACCGTTTCTTACTTGTCGCCAAAAATCAGCACCAGCAAGCTGTGTGATTTCTCGTTGAGCAGAGCTCGATTGAGTTTGTGATGAGTTCGTCTCAGATGCATGACTCATAGGAGAAAGCATTGTTAGTGCTGCCAACATCGGCAGCACAACAAGGAAGAGACGCTTAAACATTGTAAGCATATGTCTCTCCTACTTAGCTCTTAGTCGCATCGTAAGAAAGGTCGTTGCCGTCTGTCCAACCTGCACCTTTCGCACCACGTTCAACAACACGCTGACGGAATACATCAGAAACTTTTTCTGCGTCACCCGCTAGCAGTGCTTTTGTTGAACAAAGTGAAGCACACATTGGCAGCTTGCCTTCAGCAATACGGTTCGCACCGTACTTTTGACGCTCTTCAACAGAACCTGGCTCTGTTTCTGGACCGCCAGCACAGAAGGTACATTTGTCCATCTTACCGCGCTCACCAAATGCTTCCTGTTTAGGGAATTGAGGTGCGCCAAACGGACAAGCAAACAAGCAGTAACCACAACCAATACATAGGTCTTTATTGTGAAGTACGATGCCGTCTTCTGTATGTTCAAAACAGTCTGCAGGACAAACTGCCATACAAGGTGCATCAGTACAGTGCATACACGCTACTGAGATAGAGTTTTCACCCGGTTCACCATCGTTCAGTGTTACAACGCGGCGACGCTGAATACCCCATTCCAGAGCATCATCATTTTCATTCTTACATGCAGTGACACAACCGTTACATTCGATACAACGCTTGGTGTCACAAAGAAATTTCATTCTAGCCATTTTAAGACTCCTTACGCTTTACGAATATTACAAAGGGTTACTTTCGTTTCCTGCATCAACGTGACAGGGTCGTAACCGTATGTGGTTGCTGTGTTAGCAGCTTCACCAATAACGTAAGGATCAGTGCCTTCTGGATACTTAGAACGCAAATCTTCGCCTTCGAACTTACCACCGAAGTGGAATGGGATGAACGCCAGACCCGGTTTCACACGACGAGTTACCATCGCTTTCACCTTAATTCGGCCCTTCTCTGCACCCTCAACCCAAACGTCATCGCCATCTTTAAAGCCAATGTCGTTCGCGTCTTTCGGGTTCACTTCAACAAACATCTCTTGTTGAAGCTCTGCTAGCCAAGGGTTAGAACGAGTCTCTTCACCACCACCTTCGTACTCAACCAGACGACCAGAAGTAAGAATAATCGGGTATTCACCAGACTTGTCTTGCTCTTGGATTGACTTGTACAACGTAGGAACACGGAAGATCGCTTCCTTGTCATCCCATGTTGGGTAGTCAGCAACTAGGTCACGACGTGGTGTGTAAAGTGGTTCACGGTGCAGTGGCACGCGGTCTGGGAATGTCCAAACGATCGCACGCGCTTTCGCGTTACCAAAAGGAATACAACCGTGCTTGATAGCCACGCGTTGAATGCCGCCAGAAACGTCAGTCTTCCAGTTTTTACCTTCAGCAGAGGCTTTCTCTTCTGCTGTTAGGTCATCCCACCAACCCAGTTGTTTCAGTAGTTTGTCACTGAATTCAGGGTAGCCATCTTTGATTTCGCTGCCTTTTGAGTAGCTGTCTTCAGCCAGTAGGCTTTGACCTTCAAACTCGACACCGAAACGAGTACGGAAGTTACCACCACCTTCGGCGACAGGTTTAGACGTATCGTAAAGGATATGCGTACCTGGGTGTTTCATCTCTGGGTTACCCCAACATGGCCAAGGAAGACCGTAAGTCTCGCCATTCGCTGGGCCGCCTTCTGCAGCAAGCGTGGTCTTGTGGAACGTGTGCCAGTTCTGTTGGTGCTCTTTCAAACGCTCTGGGCTTTGACCTGTGTAACCGATCGTCCACATACCTTTGTTGAATTCACGTGTGATGTCTTCAATCAATGGTTGGTTGTTCTCAACACGGATGTTTTTGAACAGCTGATCAGAGAAACCAAGCTTCTTAGAAAGAAGGTACATGATTTCGTGGTCAGGCTTAGATTCGAACAGAGGATCAACAACCTTGTCACGCCACTGTAGAGAACGGTTTGATGCGGTTACACTGCCGTAGGTTTCAAACTGAGTCGTTGCTGGAAGCAGGTAAACGCCGTCAGTACGATCGTTCATTACCGCAGCAACGGTTGGGTATGGGTCAACAATAACCATCATATCCAGCTTCTGCATCGCCTTCTTCATCTCTGGACCACGAGTCTGAGAGTTCACTGCGTGACCCCAGTAGAACATGGCACGGATGTTTTCGCGCTGACGAATCTTGTCTTTGTCTTCAAGCACACCATCAACCCAACGAGATACAGGAATACCTGCACTGTTCATTGGTTTTTGACCGCCGTATGCGTTGTCGTCGAAACGTCCTTTGATCCAGTCAAAGTCTACGTCCCAAACTTTCGACCAGTGGCGCCATGAGCCTTCAGACAAGCCGTAGTAACCTGGAAGAGTGTCTGACAGTACGCCAAGGTCAGTTGCGCCTTGTACGTTATCGTGACCACGGAAAATGTTTGCACCGCCACCTGACTTACCTATGTTACCTAGCGCAAGCTCAAGTACACAGTAAGCACGTGTGTTGTTGTTACCAGTCGTGTGCTGAGTACCACCCATACACCAAACGATACAACCCGGACGGTTTTCAGAAAGCAGTTTTGCTGTGTGGTAAACGTCTTCTTCGCTTACGCCAGTAACGCGCTCAACTTCAGCTGGGCTCCACTTCGCAACTTCTTCACGGATCTCGTCCATGCCGAATACACGTTGGCGGATGAATTCTTGGTCTTCCCATTTGTTAGCAAAGACATGCCATAACACGCCCCAGATAAACGCAACGTCTGAACCTGGGCGAAGAGAAACATAGTGATCAGATTTCGCAGCAGTACGCGTACGACGAGGATCCGCAACAACGATCTTACAGTTGTTCTTCTCTTTCGCGATTAAGATGTGCTGCATCGCTACTGGGTGAGCTTCTGCAGGGTTCGAACCAATGAACAGCATCGACTTACAGTTGTGCATGTCATTGAACGAGTTTGTCATCGCACCGTAACCCCAAGTGTTTGCAACACCGGCTACTGTGGTTGAGTGACAAATACGCGCTTGGTGGTCAACGTTGTTTGTTCCCCACAAAGACGCCATCTTACGGAATGCGTAAGCTTGCTCGTTACTGTGTTTTGCACTACCCAAGAAGTAAACAGAATCAGGGCCAGATTCTTTACGAAGTTCTAGCGCCTTGTTACCGATCTCTTCAATCGCTTGTTCCCAAGAAAGCTTCTTCCACTTACCGCCTTCTAATTTCATTGGGTACTTAAGACGACGCTCACCGTGGCCGTGTTCACGCAGAGCTGCACCTTTAGCACAGTGTCCACCAGCGTTGAATGGGTGATCGAATGCAGGCTCTTGGCCCGTCCATACACCGTTTTGAACTTCAGCGTAAATACCACAACCCACAGAACAGTGAGAACAGATAGTACGTTTCACTTCTGTTTTCGCTTCTGGGTCGACTGATTTAGCCTGCGCCTTTTTCATCATACCCGGAGCGAATAGACTTGCGCCTACTACCGCGCCACCAGCGGCTAATGAAGTGTTTTTCATGAAGGCACGTCGAGACACACCCAGTTGATTGGTTTCTTTGCTCACACTATCGGAGCGTTTGACAAGTTTCATCCGTTATCTCCTAAAGTGTGTCGTAGTAATCGCGAATGTGTTGCGTTTCACGATAGCCCGTCTTCTTCATGTCTTCTTTCGGCATTTCAACCGTTTCTGAAGCAGTTGCCACTTTCGTTGTACCAGCGACAACGGCACCAGCAACAGCTGCCGTCGTTAAGCCTTTGAGTAAGTCCCTACGGCTTGTGTTTATTTCTTTATTATCTTTCATCATTGCTTCCTTACCTTACGGTAGATCTTTTTGGAGGCTTAATGCCCCTCTATCGATATAATCGCGTACTGCTCGATTACTCGTAATCAGTGACGTTTTTCACATCAATCTTTAATTTATGCTTACTGCTTTTGGTGTTAACGCTAAAACGCACTTGCTCTAACGTTAGGAATGCTTCGCACAGCTGAGCTGCTGATTTGTAGAAATTCGCACTTTCTGCACTTTCAAGCTGACGCGTAAAAGAGTTGAACCAAGGGCCAAGATGCTTATTGAAAACGGCTTGTTGAAGCGCTTCTTCTTCACCGGTTAGCATTGCCATTACTTCACACAATGCAGCAATATGATCTTCTGGCTCTTTTACTTGATCATCACGCTCAATGCCTAAAAGCTCTAAATCATGACGAATTTCTGCCAGTGGTTTTTCCATCATGGCGCCAGTTCTATGCCAAGAACCAAATGGAACAATCTCTCCACGGCCAATGCCAATGAACAGATCTTGATATTCGTCTTCTAATGCTTCGCGATTTGATTCCGTTGCTGCTTGTTGAATAGCAATCCAAGCTTTTTGCATTGCGCTCTCAGACGCTTCAATGTCTAGCGTCTTTAGGAAATCAATCACCTCTTCAGAAGGTGCGCTACGAAACAATGCAGAAAGAACCAAATAGATTTCAGTTCTTAGTGTCTGGTCTTGATCTAAATGAGTATCCAATGCCAACTCCTAGTATTTCAGTTGTTTCAATGGGTCTTGAGCCATCGAATCAAACATATCTATCACACGGCAGTCTTCACACATCGCAATACGGTTGATTGCTGATTCGTCTGAAAAATGAGAGTGACCGCGTAACTTATTTTGTAACATGTCAATCATAGACTGCGGTGCGAATGGCTTATGACAACGAATACATTCCGCTGCTTTCTCTTCATGAATCACAACTGCCTTCTGACGTTCTTCTTTCACCCAGTTCATGCGAGGCGTTAGAGTCAAAACATTTTCAGGACACGCCTTTTCACACAGACCACATTGAATACAGTCTTGTTCTACAAACTTAAGTGATGGAGATGCGCCGTCGGTATGAAGAGCACGCGTAGGACAAACCGCCACACAACTCATGCACAACGTACAATCTTTGCTTTCACACGAAACCGTGCCATATGGCGCATTCGAAGGAAGCTCAACAATGTTCTCAACAGGAATGCGAGATGAAGACATAGCATCAAGTGCTGTGAATAGACGTTGACGTTTATTGCCTTGAAGATCGCCAAGTGCAAGATCGAATGAATCAACACAAAGTGTTGGAGGACCTTCACGTAGAGACTCTAAATACAGGATATCGATGGTTTCTTTTGGAACACCGATTTGGTCGAGTAACTCTTGAGCGATCCCTACTTCGTTATTAAGAACACGAATGATGGTTTCTGGCATAAAACGAGAAGCAGCAAACAGAACTTGAGTTGCGCCATTCACTAGCGCTGCAAACCAAGTATCAATACCAATAGAAGGCAGTTCTTCAACAACGATTGGAATCACGTTATCTGGCAATGCTTTTAGCGCCATCACATTGTAGGTTTCATGACGAGAGCTACAGATAAGTACGATTGGATCCAGACCGCCCGCTTGCTCATAATTCGCTAGCGTACGTTCAATAAACTTTTGTGTATCGTCAGGATTTGGAAGCGCATAGGTAATTGCTTCTGTAGGACAGCTAGTTGCACAAGTACCAACGCCTTGACATAGGTAAGGGTTGATCTCAATCTTGTGGCCTGTCTTATCAGAGCCTTCACTTGAAAGTGCGCCAGCGGGACAAGCATCGACACAACGCTCACAGCCTTTTACGCCACGAGAACTGTGTGCACAAAGGTCAGTGTCTAGACGGAAGAACTTAGGCTTATCAAATGTGCCCATAAGCGTTGGAATCTCTTCCAGTGCTTCAGCCAGTTTTGGATAGCCACGGCCTACAGGGTAATAACCCGGTACAGGTACTTCTTCTGTCATGCAGCTATTCAGACATAGGTCTAAAACAACATCAAAACAATCGTGATTAATCGCGACCTTCGCCAGGTTGCTTGATGTGCCTTTGTTTTCGATCACAACTTCAAACGTGCCAAGGAAACCGGATACTTGAACCGAATTCGCGAAGTACAGTTCTGGGTTTGTGCCCTTTTCGCCATCTGTTGACAATAAGGTTAGGCTCGTCAATTGAGGTAATTGAGCCGCAGCACTTTCAATGATCGCAGTTGGACCAATAACAAGAGTATTACCGCCGCTTTCGTAGCTAACGGTAGGTGGAATCAGATTTGTTAACTCAACTGTATTTTCAAATGCATACAGTCTTGCTTTAGCGTTATTTGAAGTTGCTTGTTCTAATAATTGTTTAAGCATTGCTCAGTTCCATCTTTGGACATGGATAATCTGTTCAACCTTCATTGTAGTAAGCGATAGAGAACTTGCAGAGTAATCCGTTAACAACTAACCCTTTAGCCAGTGTGTCGTTGGTTAGACCGTGAACTCGTCTATCTACAAAAAAGTTGATAATGAACGTTATTTAGCAAATGCCATGCCAATTTAATATGTCTTATATTTCAGTAATTTAATCCTTTATAACGTTTATTGTGCGTATAAAAAAACCGCTTGGGACATTTTGTCGCAAGCGGTTCATTGAGTGTTTAGTCAAAATGTACCTATTCTTTGTGTGGTATATTTTGTCCCATCTCTTTCAGGTCAGCTTCGTCTGACATTGTAGCGTCATTATCTAACACTGTGTTTTTATACAGCTCTTTTCTTGTTCGGTTATTTCGGCACTTTCTGACGTTTCAAATTCATGATCAGATACCTCAAGATCGCTTTCAGAATTTTCTAAAACCTCATCTTCGTCTTTATTATCAATGAGTTGCTCTTCTTCTAGTGCAGTGTCTTCTTCCGTTTTGTCTTTAACCCAATCACGCAAGGTTTCCGCTACCCCTTCAGAAAGAGACTTCAAATTACTGTAATCGTCGTCGTAATCATCTAAACCATCACGAACGTTGAACTCTTCTGAGAGGAATAATTTACGCAATGCCGCTTTTTTTACGCTTTCTGAGGCTTCTGACACCAATAATTGAGCAACAGACAAGTCTTCAGTCGTTTCTGATGCTGTCTCCTGATAGTCAATAGCGTGAGCGTCTTCATTATGTTCTGGAGACTCATTTTCTAAAGTCTCACGCTCTAATGACTCCGATGTTTCTGCGTCTATAGATGAAGCAGTAGTCGAAGCTTCAGTGGAAGTAAGCTCAGTTTCCTCAAGCGTTTGTTGCGCTTCTAATGGTTGGTCGGTTGATTCATCAAGCTTTCGTTGAGACCAACGGCTAAAAAAGTTAGTTGCCATTTGATCGACCCGCGCCTTTACGTTTCTTACGTCTTGCTTCTAATAACTCGCCATTACGACCGATGAACGCTTCCATCCAAGCTTGTACAGGTAATGGAATGTCGTATGAAAGGACTTGGTTGTCACCGTCCATGTATTGCCCTGCAACGGTTTGTGATGCTGTAAGTAACTGAATGATTGGCTTAACACCAGAATCGACATTATCCATCACTAAGAAAAGCTTAGGTTGCTGAGAGCTTAGGTTGAAACGATAGTCTGTACGCTCGTCTTTATGTAATTGGAGTAAACAAACGTCTTGGGCATCGTCTTCTGGCGACAGTTCAAACCCCGTCAATTCCCATTGCGTCGTTACCCAGATACCTGTTTTGATCTCTTTCTCTATTCTTTGGACACCGATTGGCCAAGCTGCTTCTGTTTTTTCATATTGTTCTTTGAATTCTTTTATCTCAGACATACTTCACCCAATTGATTTTCTTTGGTCTGAATGCACTTAGGACATTTTGTACTGTGCGCAATCATATACACCCCATAAAGCAATAAACACGCCAATACGGATTACCTACGAGAGCGTGTCTATAGCGTTCGTTATCAAGTTGTCACTATAACGTTAGTCGATACTGGTTATTTCAGACAACTCCACCCGGTGAACTCTCATATTTTGCGCTATTTTAATCTAATGCTTCATGTTTCCATCAATCCCCGTTATTTTGGAATAAGATTTGCTTTAGCTAATTCGCTAATGTTATTCACAGAGCTATGTATTCTCAGAGCTATGGCATGTTCGGAACGATAATCGAAACCTAGGCCATAGCGAACCAACAAACTAGCGCATTGATGAATGAGAGCCTTATTGCTCTTGTTGACTTCTTATCTCATAAAATCGCTATCTCATTAAGTAGGAAATGACTGTGGTAAAACCAAACATAATAAAAACCAGTGAGAACCCACTTCAGACAATCGAAGTTGAAGTGTTTGATGAATATGGCGAAAAGCTAACAAAACAGATCGCGTGTGAGCGCCCTCTTACCGTAATGTTGAACTGGAAAGAGATAGTAACCTTAATGACATTGGGCTCTCGTCCTGAGTCATTAGTATTAGGCTATTTGAAAAACCAAAGCTTCCTTTCTGATCCGGAAGCGGTTGAATCTATTATCATCGATTGGGAAACCAGCTCTGCTGCGGTTATCACCAAAGAAGATACAAGCCAACTTGAGCAAGCGCTTAAGAAGAAGACAGTAACCTCTGGCTGCGGTCAGGGCACCATGTATGGCAACGTAATGAAGCAGTTGGAAGATTACCAAGTGCCTCAAAACAAGATTAAACAATCTGAAATCTATACAGCGCTTGAAGCGTTGACTCATTACAACGATACCTACAAGAAAGCAGGCGCGGTGCACGGTTGTGCGGTTTGCAAAGACGACAAGGTTCTATCGTTTGTTGAAGATGTTGGCCGACACAATGCCGTTGATACATTGGCTGGTGAGATGTGGCTTAACAAAGAGACCGGTGAAGATAAGATCTTCTATACCACAGGCCGTTTAACGTCTGAGATGGTGATTAAGGTTGCTCAGATGGGTATCCCTGTTTTGCTATCACGTTCTGGCGTGACACAAATGGGGTTAGACCTGGCTCAGAAGTTCGGCATCACAACCATTGCTCGCGCTAAAGGTTTACGCTTCCAAGTGTTCACGGGTGCAGACAAGATCGACTTTGATGTAAAAGGCGAACAATCAGCGTAAGTTCTTTAAAGGCAAACTTTCAGATGAACTCATAAAAGGTGCAGGCGAAGGCTTGCACCTTTTTCTTTTGTTTCTTTTATTCCATTTACTCTCCTTAGCATTCCCTCTTCTTACTCCATCATTCTATTCGCATAATTTTAACAGCCAGTTCGCTGTTACCACCCTTTCTGAACATTATTTCAGCAACAGAACGCGCTTAATATTGGTGTTTAGTTTTACTTAACGTTGATTTCAAAATTACTAGATATACCAAACGTTAACAATTCTTTATCTTATGCTCCGTGAACAGAACGAAGCACGCACTTATCGTGCTGCTTGGCGAAAATTTCACTTCTTTGAATGCTCACTTCGAAGAAAACACATAAGAAAAAAGAATTGGATAACAATATGAAACAGCCTTTAAAAGCTTTAGCAATAGCTCTTGGATTGACCTTGGGCGCCAACTGTCACGCAATTGAACTTAAGCCGGTCGATACCGACTTTACATTACAAATACTGGGTTCAGGTGGCCCTATCTCGGATGACCTACGTGCTTCATCAGGTGAAATCGTATGGTGGAAAGGCAAATCACGAATCATGATTGATGCCGGTGGTGGTGTTTACCTACGTTTCGGTCAAGCGGGTGCAAAACTTGAAGACCTAGATTTCATGGGTATCACTCACTTCCATACCGATCACGTCAATGACATGCCCGCTCTTCTTAAAGGCGGCTACTTCTTTGAACGTGAAAAGGCGTTGGAGATTTCAGGTCCAGCCGCAGGTTCAGCGTTCCCTAGCCTCAACGGCTACTTCGCAGCGAACTTTGACCCAGACCATGGCGCATACGCTTACCTTGCTGGCTTATACGATGGAACCGATGGCCTATTCCCAGTCAATCTTACCGATGTTGACTATCAATCCACAGTGCCAACCGTTGTTTATGAAAAAGATGGTTTGAAGATCACTGCTCTGGGTATTCCTCATGGTGATGTGCCTTGTCTCGCTTACCGAATTGAAAGTGAAGAAGGCGTAATGGTGATTTCAGCTGACCAAAACGGTAGCAACCCTGCGTTCTTAGACTTCGCTCGTGGCGCCGACATCATGATGATGCCAATGGCGATTCATGAACAAGCCGATGGTGTCTCTACATTCATGCACGCTAAGCCTTCTGTAATTGGTGAAATTGCGAAAGAGATCAATCCAAAAATGTTGGTACTTAACCACTGGATGGGTCTAGGCCTTAAGCGCAAATCTGAATCAATCAAAATTGTACGCGAATACTACGACGGACCAATCATGTCTGGTCGTGATTTAGCGAGCTTCCCTATGTCTGCTGTAAAGGAGAAATAATATGAACAACAAAATCGCCCTATCAATCGCGATCACGTCTGTGATTAGCCTTAACTCTGCAATGGCATTTGCTGATGCACCTGCCGAAGCCCCTGTTGAAGCTAAACAATCTTCAGGACACGGTGGTAAATGTGCTGCGGGTAAATGTGGTACAGAAAAACGCTTCGAAAAAGCGGAACTGACAAGTAACCCTCAAGACCGTTTAGTGCGTGCTCGTGACGGGAAATGTGGCTTAACGGCTGAAGGTATCTCGCCAAGCAAAGAGCGCATCCTAACGGCGAATAGCAAGGTGACAGGTGGAGTATGTGGCCAGTAGAAACGCATAAAACTAAAGCTTTAAAAACCAAAGCTCTAGCATCAAATGACCGAGCCCCTAAAAGCCGCGAGTTAAACCATAAAGTGCGAACCATTCAGAATACAGACAAAGGTATTGGGCTACGCAGTGAGCATATTGAACTGCTTGCTCGTTCCCCGAAGCATCCTGATATTGATTTTCTGGAACTGGCTCCCGAGAACTGGATGAGCTTAGGTGGTCTTAAGCGCGAACAACTACAGGATATAGCGAAGCAATACCCTTTGATCGCACACGGTTTAAGCTTATCCATTGGAGATTGTCAGCCGCTTAACACGAAGTTTGTACGTCAGGTTGGTCAATTTCTCGATGAACTGAATATTCAGGTATACAGCGAGCATTTGAGCTTCTCTCGAGACAGCCAAGGGTATCTGTATGAACTGTTACCCGTGCCACGTCACGCAGAAAACATCGGCTATTTAGCGGACAGAATCAAGCAAGTCCAAGACATCATTCAACGTCCTTTGGTAATGGAGAACATCTCTTATTACCACAACTACGGAGATGAGATGCCTGAGGGTGAGTTTATCGCTGAAATAGCAAAGCGCAGTGGCTGTGAGTTGTTGGTCGACATCAACAATCTCTACGTGAATAGTCAGAACCACCATTTTGATGCCGCTGAAATGCTTAAAGCTTTACCGAGCGATGCTATTCGCTATTACCACATTGCTGGGTATTTAGTTGAAAGTGATGGCTCAGGTGGAAGTAACAAATCGCTGATTGATACCCACGGTATGCCGGTACAGCAAGCGGTTATTGACTTGGCGCGTTACACCTTCTCTATTCATGGCAGTAAACCGTTATTGCTCGAAAGAGACAACAACGTACCGCCTTTGGTCGTGCTGACTGAGGAATTACGAACGATGCACAGTCAGGTTCTAGATGCTGGTGTTGCTCATCGCCCAATGAATCAGGAGTTGGTTTATGCATAACCCTCCTAGCATGATGATTACTCAAACACACGCACTAACCGCACTGATACGTTCGCCACTTGAAGACAACGCAGTGTGTCGATACAGCGAGTTCATTAGAGATAACGTATTTGGTGTATTGAACAACACATTCCCGCTGTTTTGCCAGCAAGTCGACCAAGACCAACTACTGATATTGGTTGATGAGTTTGTTGTCGTGCATTACGCCTCAGAGCCAGAGTTTCATCATATAGCCACTGAGTTTGTTAGCTTTATCCAGCGTCGCACTCAACCAATGGGTATGTCTAGTCTGAGTGATTTGTCTACTTTGAGTGCGAGTCATGATCTTACATCCGACCAGCTAGCGGTGTTGGAGTACGAATGGTGTGCCTTTTGCGTTGAAATTGACGCTTCAAAGCAAGTATTGCCGATGTCATGGACGGGTGACCTTCGTGTTGATGAACAACAGCTTCAATTGGGTTTGTTAGTCAACAGTACGATGAAGCTCGTACAGGTACCTTTCCTTGTTCATGGTGAGTCACTGACGTTTCTAACACAAAGGCGACACCCCATTTATTACGCGATTTATCGCGACCGTGACCAACGCGTCAACACGATAAAACTAAGAGAAATTGATGTTGCGATTATTCAAATAATTCAACAACAACCAAATCGTTCTTTAGCCGATATAAAACAAATAATTGCTCAACAATTGGCGAGATTCGAGTTTATTAATTGGGTCGAACATTTCAGTGAAGTTGAACTGATTGGCGTTCACTCTTTAGGAGAAAAATTATGATTAAGTCAGCCCTCAGCTGGTACGACGCTATTGTCGAAAAATGCAAACAATACGATTACTTAGTACTGCTTTCAGTACGTCTTTATTTGATTCCGGTGATTTATGTCGGTGCACGCTCTAAAGTGCTGGGCTTCTCGGGAACAGTGGCATGGTTTGGTGCTTCAGCAGCCGACGGTGGTCTTAACCTTCCCTTCCCTGAGCTACTGGCATTCCTAGCGGCAGCGACCGAAGTATTGGGTTGTATCTGTATCGCGTTAGGTCTGTTTACTCGCTTTATCTCGATTCCAATGATTTTCATGATGAGCGTCGCGAGTGCAATGGTTCACTGGAAACACGGTTGGGATGCGATTGCGACTGGTGGTATGGAAGCAACCGTTCGACTTAACGGCTTCATCGAATGGCTCGCGGTTAACTTCCCAGGTCGTTACAACTACATAACAGAACTTGGCGACCCGGTAATGCTGAACAACGGTATGGAATTCGCAGGCACTTACTTCGTGATGCTGTTAGTACTGCTTGTTTACGGCGGTGGTCGTTACGTGAGTGCAGATTACTGGCTACGTAAACAGTTCTCTAAAAAACAAAACAAAGCACTTCGTTGGTAATAGATTATTTTCACACAGCTACATGTAAAACCCTTAATTAGTTCTCTCTAATTATCATCTTATTTTCCATTATCTTACCCGTCACACTCGTGGCGGGAAGGAGTTTTTATGCTTACAGATGTCGTTGATCTGTCGCGGTTTCAATTCGCAAGTACCGCTCTTTATCACTTTATATTCGTCCCCCTAACTATAGGCCTCTCCTTCTTACTCGCAGTGATGGAATCGCTGTATGTCATGACCAACAAAACCATCTACAAGGACATGACCAAGTTCTGGGGTAAGTTGTTTGGTATTAACTTTGCTGTCGGTGTTGCTACTGGCTTAACCATGGAATTCCAGTTCGGTACTAACTGGGCTTATTACTCGCATTACGTAGGCGATATCTTTGGCGCTCCGCTGGCCATTGAAGCCTTGATTGCGTTTTTCTTGGAATCAACCTTAGTCGGTATGTTCTTCTTCGGTTGGGACAAGCTCTCTAAACGTCAGCACTTATCGGTGACGTGGTTGACGGCGTTGGGTTCGAACTTCTCTGGTCTGTGGATTCTGATGGCCAATGGCTGGATGCAAAACCCAGTGGGCGCAGAGTTTAACTTCGAAACCATGCGTATGGAGATGACAGACTTCGTCGAAGTGATCTTCAACCCTGTGACTCAAGTGAAGTTCGTACATACCGTTGCGGCAGGTTACACAACCGGCGCGCTATTTATCATGGGTATCAGTGCTTACTACATGCTTAAAGGGCGTGATTTACCGTTCGCTCGTCGTTCATTTGCAGTAGCAAGCGCTTTTGGTATGGCTGCGATTGTGTCTACAGTGATGCTAGGCGATGAATCTGGTTATGAATTGGGTGATGTTCAACAGGTGAAGCTAGCGGCTATCGAAGCTGAATGGCACACAGAAGAAGCCCCTGCCTCATTCACACTGTTCGGCTTCCCGAATCAAGAAACCATGGAAACGGACTACGCGATTAAGATCCCATACGTGATGGGTATTATCGCGACGCGTTCTTTGGATACGCCTGTTGTCGGCATTCGTGATCTATTGGCAAAGAATGAAGAACGTGTTCGCAGCGGCATCTTAGCTTATGGGCTATTAGAAAAGCTGCGTTCTGGTGATAAATCACAACAAAATATCGATGATTTTGAATCGGTTAAGCATGATCTAGGTTATGGATTGCTGGTTAAGAAATACAGCGATAACGTGGTGGATGCAACAGAGCAACAGATCAAACAAGCAGCCAAAGACACAATCCCAACGGTTGCCCCTCTGTTCTGGAGCTTTCGCATCATGGTGGTGTGTGGCGTCTTGATGTTTGCCATCATTGGTCTTTCATTCGTACAAATTTGTCGCCGTAAGATTGGTACCAATCGTTGGTTACTGAAAGCAACAATATGCGCGATTCCACTTCCTTGGATTGCTTGTGAAGCTGGTTGGTTTGTAGCGGAATACGGCCGTCAGCCTTGGGCTATTGGTGAAATTCTGCCAGTAAACATGGCGGCTTCTAATCTACCCGCTTCAAGTCTATGGATCTCTATCGGCTTGGTTTACTTGTTCTACACCGCATTCCTAATTGTAGAAATGTTCCTGATGGTTAAGTTTGCAAAAATGGGCCCGAGCGCACTGAAGACGGGTCGCTATCACCATGAGCAATCAAACCAAGATCTAGCCATTACAGGTGAGCAAAGCGCACCGCGTCAGCTAGATAAAACTATCGACCTTCATTAAGGAATTCAGATGTTTGATTACGAAAATCTTCGCCTGTTTACATGGGCAGTTATTGGCGTGTTGTTGATCGGTTTTATCATTACCGATGGCTTCGACATGGGCGTTGCGGCGTTGCTCCCTGTTCTAGGGAAGTCGGAAGTTGATCGACGAATCATGATTAACTCGATTGCCCCCCACTGGGATGGCAACCAAGTATGGTTGGTTACCGCGGGTGGCGCTATCTTTGCGATATGGCCTGCAATCTACGCGGCTGCGTTCTCCGGGTTCTATTTAGCCATGATTATCGTGTTGGCGACCTTGTGGTTAAGACCGCTCGGTATGGATTACCGCGCTAAAATCGATAACCCGCAATGGAAGAAAGCGTGTGATATTGCACTTATCGTCAGTGGCTTCATTCCTCCGGTTATCTTTGGTGTTGGTTTCGGTAACTTGATGATTGGTGTTCCGTTTGAATTTAACGAATTGCTAATGATGTCATACCAAGGTGGTTTCTGGGATCTACTCACGCCCTTCCCACTGCTATGTGGCTTGGTGAGCTTGGCGATGGTTGTCACGCAAGGCGCGGCATTCCTACAGATGAAAACGACGGGTGATTTAAAACAACGCGCGCAGAAAGTGATCGTATGTATGGCGCTTGTCACTGTCGGACTGTTTATTGTTGGTGGGATATACGCGTATACACTTCCGGGTTACCTGATTACTAGCCCAGTTGTGACTGATGGTGTTTCAAACCCGTTATTAAAACATGTCATGAAGTTTGATGACTTACTGCTACATAACTACGAAAACTATCCGGTACTTTGGGGAATTCCTGCGCTAGGCATCATCGGAATGCTGAGTTGTGCAGTAATGACTCGACTTAACCGCGCTGGTTTGGCCTTCGCTTCTTCGAGCTTATCGATAGCAAGCATCATAATGACAGCGGGCGTTGCCCTATTCCCAATGATCATGCCATCTAGCTTGATGCCATCGCATAGCTTAACGCTTTGGGACGGAACATCGAGTGAGTTAACACTGAGCATTATCTCGGTTGTCGCAGTTATCGTGGTGCCAATTATTTTGGGTTACACAATCTGGTGTTACTACAAAATGTTCGGTCGACTAGACAGCCAATACATTCACGATAACAGCTCATCACTGTATTAATTAAAGATGAAATAGGAGGATAACCTATGTGGTATTTATGTTGGGTACTGGGCGTATTACTCGCCTGCGCGTTTGGGATCATTAATGCGCTGTGGTTAGAGCACACCGACTTTCTCGATGAACAAAACGAATAAAGCTGATCGGTAAAGTTACTAACAACGGTTAACTCGATAGTAAGCTAACTACTTAAAATAACTGAAAGTCCTCACTTAATACGATGCCTGCGATTTCAAAGATTGCCGACATGAGTGTTAATGAGGGCTTTTTCTTTTTGCATCTAATCTCATGTGCTTAACCTCATCTTATCCAGCAAACTAGACTCTTCAAATTACTAAGTTAATTGTCAAGTTGGTGCATATCATCGATTAAGTTGCTTTCGCCACCAACCGACCTTGCTTTAACAACTCTATAGGCTATTAGTTACATATCCATCATTTAAATGTATCTAATAACTATTAAGCATAGATGGACATGAAACGTCATCGGCTAAAGGGAGTTAACCATGAACAATCCATCAGAACCTCAGCATCGTTTGCTGTCTCTTTCTATTCGCAGTAAGTTTATTTTAATCAACCTCACCCTGTTTATTTCTGTTTTTATCTATGCCATCTACGAGCAGTTCAGCTTAGACAAATTGGAATCATTGGAGATCGCTGCAACCGAAAACCTCAGAAGCTCAGTCGATTTACTAACGCTTAGGCGACATGAGAAAGACTTCTTGTCTCGCCACGATCAAAAATACGCAGAGCGTTTCGATAAAACCGCCGAGACATTGAATCAAAGATTGGTGACGTTGAACCAAACCCTAACCTCGCATGAGCTTCACCTGACCGATCAAATGACCAAGATCTCCGATACCCTTCATCAATACCAGAAACAGTTCCACCAGATCGTCAATCAAGTGAACGACATTGAACGCACCACCCCACCTTTAGGCTTTGTCGCAGTTCTCGATGGAAAAAGAACAGCGCTAAAATCAGCAATCGAATCAGAATCAAGTTTGGCACTGGAACTTGCGTTGTTAGAGCTGATTGAAAAAGACTTCCATTACCTCGCACATATTAATGGCCAAACGAATGCGGCGTTAACTAATGCTCTTGTTGAGTTTGAACCCTACTCCCAAACTTCGATTGCGACTGAACAAGCCTATTCCGAATATAAGGCTGCGGTTGAGACGCTATTGGTTGCTAACAGCAATCTAGGTTTGTCTGCAGAGTTGGGGCTTAGAGGCGCCTTACGTAGCAATGTTCATCAAACGGAACAAGCCATTGAAGAAGTGCAGAATGAGATAAGCCAAGCGATTACAGCGGCAGTTAGAAACACACAAAACATGTTACATCTGTTTGGTGCAGCTATCGTCGCTCTGCTTTCTCTGTTATTGGTGTTCATCGGTCGCAACATCCTGGGTCGAATTAAAGCGATAAACGTGATGATGGAGTCTATTGCAAATGGAGATGGAGACTTAACCGTCAGAATGAACGCCAAAGGTAACGACGAGCTCGCTCAACTTGCCCACTCGTTCGATACCTTCATCGATAAACTGCACGGTAACATCAAAGAGCTATCCGGCGTGATGACGGTGCTGACAGACAGTTCATGCAGCTCTGAAGAAGCGGCAGTTAAAAGCATGAGCAATGCAGAGAAACAAAAGCAGCAATCTGAATCGGTAGCGACGGCAGTTAACGAGTTAGTGATGACCAGTAATGAGGTGACGGCGAACATCGAAAATGCCGCAACCAATGCCGAGAAGATCAAAGAAAATGCCCATCAAGCGCTACAAAAAACACAATCAACCAACGACAGCATTAATGTCTTGGTAGAAAACATCGCAGAGTCTCAGGATCTCATCGTTCAGCTTGAAGAACAGAGCCGTGAAATCAATCAGGTGGTGACGACCATTCAAGGTATTGCTGAGCAAACTAACCTATTGGCACTTAATGCTGCGATTGAAGCAGCGCGTGCTGGCGATCATGGACGAGGTTTCGCCGTGGTTGCGTCCGAAGTGCGAGAGCTTTCACTAATGACCAACGATTCTACTCATCAAATAGAATCCACGATTCATGGTTTAACCACTGGGATAGACAAGACCGTTGCTAAGATGACAGCGAGCTTAGAACAAACTGAGCTGGTGAAAAGCCAAACCCAAGACGTGGTGAATGCGATAGAAGGAATACACTTCCAAGTTGGCGAGATGTTCGACTTAAACAGTCAGATCTCAACAGCGTCCGAAGAGCAATCGATGGTTTCGGTTGAGATTGACCGAAACATTACGGATATCGCACACCTTGCCAGTGATACTTATACCGTGGTTTCTGGATCAGTGCGTTGCAGTGAACAAGTCTCGAGTGTGAGTGTGAAGCTAGAGAAGATTGTCGCGCAGTTTAAATACTAGTGATTAGTGATTAACGCAAGCTAGCTGATTTATGCGGTATGAAAAAACAAAAGGCCTCTATCTGATTGCTAAGATAGAGGCCTTTCTAATTTTGAATACGTACTAACGTGTTATTACGTATTAGCTCTTGCTACACGGTATTAGCCGCGTGCTTTCAAGAACTCAGCGTAAGTACCGCGGAAATCGTTGATCTTGCCATCTTTGATTTCAAGGATACGAGTTGCAAGCGAGTCTACGAATACACGGTCGTGAGATACGAAGAACAATGTGCCTTTGTAGTTCTCAAGAGCCAAGTTAAGCGCTTCGATAGATTCCATATCCATGTGGTTTGTTGGCTCATCCATTAGCAGGATGTTTGGTTTATGCATCATGATCTTACCAAGAAGCATACGACCTTGCTCACCACCAGAGATAACCTTTACAGATTTCTTAATGTCGTCTTGACCAAATAGCATACGACCTAGGAAGCCACGAACAACTTGCTCGTCTTCGCCTTCTTGGCGCCATTGGCTCATCCAATCAAACAGGTTCATGTCTGTCTCGAAATCATGTGCGTGATCTTGAGCGTAGTAACCGATGTTTGAGTTTTCAGACCACTTGTACTCACCAGTGCGAGGCTCAAGAGCGCCAGCTAGTGTGTTAAGTAGTGTTGTTTTACCCACACCGTTCTCACCGATGATAGCAACACGCTCACCTACTTCGAAAATACCGTCGAACTTGTTGTATAGGTCTTCTTCAAAACCTTGAGATAGGTTTTCAACCACAAGTGCGTTACGAAATAACTCTTTAGACTGTTCGAAACGGATGAATGGGTTTTGACGGCTAGACGCTTTAACTTCGTCTAGTTGGATCTTATCGATCTGCTTAGCACGTGACGTTGCTTGCTTCGCTTTAGATGCGTTAGCAGAGAAACGAGATACGAACGTTTGAAGTTCAGCAATTTGCGCTTTCTTCTTAGCGTTGTCAGACAATAGACGCTCACGAGCTTGAGTCGCAGCCGTCATGTACTCATCGTAGTTACCTGGGAATAGACGAAGTTCGCCGTAATCAAGGTCAGCCATGTGTGTACAAACAGAGTTTAAGAAGTGACGGTCGTGCGAAATGATGATCATTGTGCAGTTACGTTGGTTTAGCGTATCTTCCAACCACTTGATGGTATCCATGTCCAGGTTGTTCGTTGGTTCGTCAAGAAGCATGATATGCGGGTCTGCAAACAGTACTTGAGACAATAGAACACGAAGTTTCCAACCCGGTGCTACTTCGCTCATCAGACCGAAGTGCATTGATTCTTCAATACCTACCGCTAGAAGAAGCTCACCCGCTTTAGCTTCTGCCATGTAGCCGTCCATTTCAGCGAACTGAACTTCAAGGTCAGCCACTTTCATGCCGTCTTCTTCGCTCATTTCTGGCAAAGAGTAAATGCGGTCACGCTCTTGCTTAATAGCCCAAAGCTCTTTGTGACCCATGATAACCGTGTCGATTACCGTGAATTCTTCGTAAGCAAATTGGTCTTGGTTTAGCTTAGCAACGCGCTCGTTTGGATCGTAGCTTACGTTACCAGCACTTGGCTCAAGTTCACCAGATAGGATCTTCATGAACGTCGATTTACCACAGCCATTCGCGCCGATTAAACCGTAGCGGTTGCCTTCGCCGAACTTAACTGAAATATTTTCGAAAAGTGGCTTAGCGCCGAATTGTTGGGTGATATTTGCTGTGGAGATCAATGCCATTACCTTTTTAATGTGAAAAACGCCGCAACGTTACTTGTTCAGGGCTTTAACTGCAAGTATTGATTGCAATTACTGGCCATTAAGTGAGTGATAACCTAGCCAAATCATAGTTTGAGCTGACTCACATTTTTGATTTTCTATTTATCGCCGAAAAGTCGTCGATTTTAAGGAAAAACAAAATATCGAACAGCGCCCTATAATGGGCGGTATATAACGTCCCAAATCATGCCAACCATTGAATATATCGTATGCTGATTGGTCACAGTAAAACTAACCCGATCAAAGCAACAACATACATAGGCAAGACTAGCCTAATCCCTGACAATTTTATGACAAAATCAGCCGAAACGGGAATAAAGTACTCGCCCCCGACACGGGGTTGGATTTCACAAAGTCAGATTATCTAACTATAGTAATCCTAACCTCATAATTCTAAGAGACTTTTATGCGTTCACTATCGCGCTTCTTAATCCTCACTTTGGCCATTCTCTCTTGGCCTAGTCATGCCAACTTGGAATATGACTTACAATCTCAGCCGCAGGTATCCGACTCTGCTGTTGATCTCGATGATCGAATTGATTCGTTACCCGATCCCCTCTTTATGGAGCCGTCGGACAGGCGCCAAGTCAATATATTGCTCGCTGAAGTGCTACAAGTTCAAAAGCAGGAAATCAAAACCTTCGAGCAACAGATAAAAGCCTACAGAGCGAACAACGACGCCGAACAATGGTTTGCCGTTCAAACCAGTTACGTCACTTTGAATAGCTTGAATGTGAGCAAGCAACACCTGTTAGAGCAGACGAACTCCGCTAATAAAGAGCGCCTAACGGGTTTTGGCCCTTACGGCGTAACTCAATTTAAACAAGAGTGGGAATTAACCAAGCTCAACATTGAGTATCTTGTCTACTTCCAGATTCGTAGTTTTAAAGCGCTTGTTAAAGACATCTTTATTTCGCCAGTACCTGTGATTGGTGCATCGTTAAAAGTGTTGTTCATCTACTTTGGTTTAGCGTGGTGGCTTGCCAACAGCACTCGCTTGATCGAATTGTTCAGAATTAATTTTCTTGAAGCGAAAACGAACCCTCCATTTTTAGTACGTGTGATCTGGTACATCAGCCGCGCTGATCGTGCGATTGCTTGGTTAATCGCGATTACGCTTTCACTAAGAGTGCTCTCCAGCATCCCTAGCCTACAACACCTGATTTTCCTTGAGATCTTCACCTGGTGGATTCTAGGTCCATCAGCTTTATTTTGGAATTTGCGTATCGTTTGGGTCGCACATCCAATCAAGAAGTGATTGCGC
>NZ_JBFRRH010000114.1:0-37105 GCF_041472995.1 Vibrio sp. 10N.261.46.A3
AACATGTAATTCTAAAGCTATTACCATTCCAACAGAATGGTAATGAATTGACTGTGCCAAATAACCGAAGTTATTCGTATTGGTCACTCAGTTCATTGAAATCAATTTTGATTCCGAAGAATCTGTTTTATCTAACGATAAAACGTTTTGATATTCATCAACGAGTGCCCACACAGATTGATAGGTTTAAATTGTTAAAGAGCTTAACTTCTTGAGCGTTCCTTTTAAGTAAGGGCCTCTCGAAGTGGACGGCCATTCTAGCGAATTAACATTCAGTGTCAAACACTTTTTGAAAATTAATTTTTTGTCGCTTTCCGTCTTACTGATTCTTGCTGAAGCCTTGTGGCGTCTGCCGTCTCAGTGGTGTCGCATTATAGGGAACCCTCTCAGCTTAGCAACTACTTTTTCATAAAAAATGAATAAATAGGGGTTAACTGCCTAATAGTTCACCTAAACGTAAAAAAGAGAGCATTTCTGCTCTCTTTTTGCTCAAAACCTAAGGGTATTGTTAGATAAATGCGTAAGCATCAGCGTACATATGGTCACGCTTTGCTTCTTTATTCTGAGTAAATAGGTCTCTTGCAGCGCCCGCCATTTCAAAACGACCTGCAATATAGATATCGAAATCAGCTAATGATTCGAAACTTTGCGTAATTGCCTCAAGCACATTACCTGTTTGGCCGTGCCAAACTTCCGGTGCTTCTTCTACTACCGGTACAAAGTGCACATTGCTATGCTTTTCTGCAATGCCAACCAACTCTTCTTTCGCATATAACTGGCACTCATCTTTTGCGCCCCAGTATAGGTAGATCTCTTTCGAGCTATTTTGCGCGATGCAGTGATCAAGAATAGAGCGCACGTAGCTGAAACCCGTGCCACCAGCAATAAGTAATAGAGGGCGATCACTTTCTTCTTTGATCCAAGCATCTCCGTGTGGCGCATCAATAGCAATATCGCCATCTTCAGCTTGTGCCTTCTTCATCGCTTCAACGACTTCGAGTGCGTAAGCATTATGCTCGGCAGCACCAATATGCAGCTCAAGCTCACCTTCGTGGCGGCAAGGGCTACTTGCGATAGAGAATGGGCGCTTATCTTTCTCGCCCATTTCAACCATCAGGTACTGGCCCGCTTTAAAAGCGACCGGTGTTTCTGGGTGAAGTAGGATTTGGTAAGTATTACAAGCCAAAGGCTCGATAGACTTCACTTTACATTTAATAGTCATGTTCTTCCTCTTACTAACCCTTAATCGGCAAAGGTTAGAACTAAATTACTTTCTGCAAATGCTTGGCAAGCAAAAATCCAGCCTTGTTGCTGCTCTTTCTCTGTGAGCATGGGTTCAAGGTGGTAACTCACTTGCCCTTCTAATTTTTTGCACATACACATTGCGCATGCGCCAACTTGGCAACGGTTTGGGAAATAGATATCGCTGTTGAGCGCAGCATCCAAGACCGTTTGCCCTTTTTCTACTGTGAAACTGATGTTTTCTGGGTATAAGACTACTTGGTAGCTCATGAAATTCCTAGTTGTTCCCAGATGCTATCAATCTTTTTCACGACATCAGGATCTTTTGTGATTGGAACACCCCACTCACGCAGGCATTCACCTTCCCACTTATTGGTCGCATCGAGGCCTATTTTTGAGTGTCCAGTTTCGTTCTGTAGGAATAACGTATCTCTCGCCGGATCCATCCTGGTCGTTACCGCCCAAATGATGTCATTCCAATCACTCACGTTGACATTACCGTCACACACGATAACAAACTTGTTCTCATCAAATTGAGACCAAACCGCTTCCATGATTTTCTTACCATTACCGGCAGCTTGCTTATCAATAGACACCACAACCATGCTGGCATTGTCGTTTTGCAGGTGAATATCAATAATTTCAGGATGAACTTTGGTTAACTCAGCCAAGCTACCTTCTATATGTTCACTATTTACAGGTGCTGTTTGGACATCTGGCGATAACGCTAACTCTGCGTCCCACTTCTTAGTGATATCTAGACCCATCTTAGAACCCAACCCAACCACGGGTGAGGCAAAATCCAATGAATCGATCGGCGTGTTCTCTATCATCAGGCTATCGCGTGACGGATCCATATGTTCGCACATCGCTGCGGTTACTTGAGACCAATCACGTGCATTCACATCTTCATCGCACACCAATACAAATTTGGTGTACATAAATTGGCGTAAGAAAGACCATACACCCATCATGACTCGCTTAGCGTGACCTGGGTATTGCTTCTTCATGGTCACTACTGCCATTCGGTACGAACAACCTTCAGGCGGTAGATAGAAATCTTCAATCTCTGGAAACTGCTTTTGAAGAATAGGCACAAACACTTCATTGAGCGCAACACCCAATACCGCAGGCTCATCAGGTGGACGGCCAGTATAGGTGCTGTGATAGATAGGGTTCTCGCGCATGGTTACATGAGTAATAGTAAACACATGGTGCTTTTCTTTCTCGTTATAGTAACCAGTATGATCTCCGTAAGGCCCTTCATCTGCGAATTCATTCGGGTCGATGTAACCTTCCATCACGATTTCAGCACTTGCAGGAACTTCTAAGTCGTTGCTGATTGATTTAACGACCTCAGTTTTACTACCACGTAGTAAGCCTGCAAACGCGTACTCCGATAAAGTATCCGGCACAGGCGTAACCGCACCAAGAATGGTGGCAGGGTCAGCACCAAACGCTACCGATACCGGAAATGGTTTACCTGGGTTGGTTTCCATCCAATCACGTAGATCCAATGCTCCACCACGGTGGGCTAACCAACGCATGATGATTTTATTCTTGCCGATCTTTTGTTGACGATAGATGCCTAAGTTTTGGCGTTTCTTGTTTGGACCACGAGTAACCGTTAAACCCCATGTTAGCAATGGCGCGACATCGTCAGCCCAACAGCTCATCACGGGAATTTTATCCAGGTCGACGTCATCGCCTTGCCATACCACTTGTTGGCAAGCCGCTTTGCGAAGGCGTTTAGCCGGCATGTTCAAGACTTGCTTAAATACAGGCAGTTTATCAAGAGCGTCTTTAAAGCCTTTTGGTGGCTCAGGTTCTTTTAGGTAAGCAAGCAACTTACCCACTTCACGCAGTTCTTTGACTTCTTGACGCCCCATACCAATAGCAACCCGGTTGGGTGTACCAAATAGGTTGGTCAAAACAGGCATGTCATAGCCTACTGGATTTTCAAACAAAAGAGCCGGGCCACCAGCACGTAGAGTACGGTCGCTGATCTCGGTCATTTCGTAGTCTGGATCGACTGGGTGAGAAATGCGTTTCAACTGACCAATACTTTCAAGATGGTCGATAAAATCACGTAAATCTTTAAAACTCATAGGACTTCTACATGCTGATTATTCTGCGCTCAGTATATCAAAAAGGGTGACGCTGAGATCCCCCTTTTTAGTGTGGTTATTGAGAGGCAAAATCCACTTTACGGTAATGCTTGCTCGATCAAAGAGCTCTTCACCTGAGGGTTATCATTGACGAGATCTTGCAACCATCGCGTATGACCTTGTTTGGCGAGTTCACGCGCGACTAATGGTGCTTCATCAGCAATCGCCATCCTAGAGACAAGGAACAGCTTCACCTCTTCTGATAACGGGTTAACTTTGGTAAGCAAAGTAATCGCTTCATCTTTCAAACGCGGGTTCTTAGTCGCCGCCATTACTTGTTCAAGCGCGAACGTTTGTTTGGTTTCAGCAAGGCGGACTAGCTCAGCTTGGCTATGATAATCGGCCTTCATTCGCCACAGAATCTTATAGACCTCTGGGTCTTCGCTCACTTGCGCTAATCGAACCACCACCTCAGTAGAAGGTAACCAGCTAACAATAGAAGATGCGGTGAGTTGCTTAGTTAGGTAATCAACCGCTTCAGGAGACAAACTGTCTAGCTCTCTAATGAGCAACGCTTCTCGCGTTTGAACTTGATGTTCAGATCCAGATAACCACTCTTTTAGGTCGAGTTCCTGTTTCTCTGCATCTAGCACAAATACCAATGTCTTCTGATCTTGACGCCATTGTTTGATAAGGCGATTAGCAATTGAAGGGTAATTAAAGGCAGGTACCGTAAACTCATAGCCATCTCCACGCTCTAAGACTTGATAAGTGGGCGTGATAGCAAGTTGCTGCTCAATGAAGATAGACATCTTGGGTGTGAGTACGATTTTTTGCTGTTCAAGCTTCTTCAAGAGTTGGTAACGAGCCACCTCTTGCTGGGGAAATGTCAGGCGCTCAAGCGCAAAGCGTAGCGAATTGACTTCGTCACGTACGACAAGCTCGAGTAGTTCAGCAGTTTTCAGTTTTACTTGATCATTCTCAAGCCAAGACTCTACTGTAAGTGGAGACATCTCGGTGGCATAGCTCATACCAACCGGTGAAAATAACAGTGAAGTAGACAGGAGTAATGATGACAACAGTCCATGTTGCATTTTAACTTCCTTGTAACACTTTTACTCATTCTGCAAGCTGTCGCTACAAAATGCAAATAAAAAGCGCCACCCGAGGGCAGCGCTTATTAAATAACGATCAGCTAATCAATATTACTGACGACGCATTGCGTCAAAGAACTCATCGTTCGTTTTCGTCATTGCTAGCTTGTCGATAAGGAATTCCATTGCGTCGATTTCGCCCATTGGGTGAACAATTTTACGTAGGATCCACATCTTCTGTAGTTCATCGTTCTTGGTAAGAAGCTCTTCACGACGAGTACCAGAGCGGTTGAAATCAATCGCTGGGAATACGCGTTTTTCAGCAATCTTACGGTTAAGGTGCAGTTCCATGTTACCTGTACCTTTGAATTCTTCGTAGATAACTTCATCCATCTTAGAACCAGTATCAACCAGTGCTGTTGCGATGATCGTTAAGCTACCGCCTTCTTCTACGTTACGTGCCGCACCGAAGAAACGCTTTGGACGATGAAGAGCATTCGCATCAACACCACCAGTAAGAACTTTACCTGATGAAGGAATCACAGTGTTGTAAGCACGAGCTAGACGAGTAATAGAATCCAGTAGGATAACTACGTCTTTCTTGTGTTCAACAAGGCGTTTCGCTTTCTCGATAACCATTTCTGCAACTTGTACGTGGCGTGATGCTGGCTCATCGAATGTTGAAGCAACTACTTCGCCTTTAACTAGACGCTGCATTTCTGTTACTTCTTCTGGACGCTCATCGATAAGTAGAACCATTAGTTCACACTCAGGATGGTTACGTGCAATGCTTTGAGCAATGTTTTGCAGAAGCATTGTCTTACCCGCTTTAGGCGGAGCAACAATCAGACCACGCTGACCTTTACCAATTGGAGATGCAAGGTCAAGAATACGAGCCGTAATATCTTCAGTCGCACCATTACCCGCTTCCATCACCATACGTTCGTTAGCGTGAAGAGGAGTAAGGTTTTCGAAAAGAATCTTGTTACGAGCGTTGTCTGGCTTGTCGTAGTTAACCGTGTTTACTTTAAGCAGTGCAAAGTAACGCTCACCGTCTTTAGGTGGACGGATTTTACCGCCAATAGAGTCACCTGTACGTAGGTTAAAACGACGAATTTGGCTTGGTGATACGTAGATATCATCTGGGCCAGCCAGGTATGAACTGTCGGCGCTACGTAGGAAACCAAAACCGTCTTGAAGAATTTCTAGAACACCATCACCAAAGATGTCTTCACCACTTTTTGCATGCGCTTTAAGGATGGAGAAGATAATGTCTTGTTTTCTTAGGCGAGCTTGATTTTCAAGACCTAAGCTTTCGCTAAGTTTAACAAGCTCAGACACAGGTCTGTTCTTCAGTTCAGTAAGATTCATAGTGGTGGAAGTTTGTTTAGTCAAAATAGGATCTGTTTTCTTAAGTTAAGAAGGATTTGGTCACAGGATCGACCAAGAAGAGAAATTCGTTCAATTAACGTGCGATAAATTAGCACTAAAACTAAGACTAGTCCATAGCTTAGAAAAAACAAAACCGCGCATTTGTTAACTGCACGGTTTCTTTTCAAATGCTGACCTGATTATAGGTTAGCGTCTAAGAACTCTTTAAGTTGAGTTTTAGATAATGCACCAACTTTAGTCGCTGCTACGCCGCCATCTTTGAAAAGAAGTAGCGTTGGAATACCGCGAATACCAAACTTTGGTGGAGTACCAGCATTTTGGTCGATATTTAATTTACCGATTGTGAGCTTGCCTTCGTACTCGTCTGCGATTTCATCAAGAATCGGCGCAATCATTTTACATGGACCACACCATTCTGCCCAAAAATCAACAAGAACAGGGCCTGCAGCGTTGATTACATCGTTATCAAAACCGTCATCAGTTAGCTGCAAAATCTTATCACTCATCTTCCACTCCAATGTATTTTTTAGAACTGGTTGGATGATAACCAGTAAATAGATGCCCTATTGGAATGTATTTACTTTCGTATTGCAAGCTTAAGCTGATATTCTATAGCAATGAAAAAGACGCATATCACAGAGCAAAAGTTCGCCGACTTGGATTTACTTCCGCAAGTCATTGAAGGATTGGAGAAAAAAGGGTTCGATTATTGTACCCCTATCCAAGCCTTGGCGCTCCCGGTACTGCTCACCGGCCAAGACATTGCAGGCCAGGCCCAAACGGGTACTGGTAAAACGCTTGCGTTTCTTACTGCTACTTTTAACCACCTGCTAAAAACACCTGAGCATGAAGGGCGTAAGCCTAACCAGCCACGTGCAATTATTATGGCACCAACGCGTGAACTCGCGATTCAGATCTACAACGATGCTGACTCTCTGGTTGAAAGCACAGGTATCAAGGCAGCACTAGCTTACGGTGGCGAAAGCTACGACAAGCAACTAGGTAAAATCGAAGAAGGCGCAGATATCTTAATTGGTACAACTGGCCGCATCATCGATTTCTACAAGCAGAAGGTATTTAACCTTAACCACATTCAAGCTGTTGTTCTTGACGAAGCTGATCGCATGTTCGATCTTGGTTTCATCAAAGACATCCGCTTCTTATTCCGCCGTATGCCTGAGCCAAAAGATCGTCTGAACATGCTGTTCTCTGCGACATTGTCTTACCGCGTACAAGAGCTAGCGTTCGAACACATGCACAACCCAGAGCATGTTGTTGTTGAGCCAGAGCGTAAAACAGGTCACCGCATTCAGGAAGAACTGTTCTACCCATCAAACGAACACAAAATGGCACTGCTGCAGACTCTAGTTGAAGAAGAGTGGCCAGAGCGCGCTATCATCTTCGCTAACACTAAGCACAAATGTGAGTCTGTTTGGGGTCACCTAGCTGCAGATGGTCACCGTGTTGGCCTGCTAACTGGCGATGTTCCTCAGAAGAAACGTGAAAAGATTCTTGAGCAATTCACTAAAGGTGATGTTGACCTGCTTGTCGCAACCGACGTTGCAGCACGTGGCCTACACATTCCTCAAGTAACACACGTATTCAACTTCGACCTACCTGATGACTGTGAAGATTACGTTCACCGTATCGGCCGTACAGGTCGTGCTGGTGCAAGCGGTCACTCGATCAGCTTTGCTTGTGAAGATTACGCAATCAACTTGCCACCAATCGAAGAATACATTGAGCACGCTATCCCTGTGTCTGACTACGATGCTTCTGCACTGCTAGAAGATCTACCAGCACCATTGCGCTTACGTACACGCAACCCGCAACAACGTCGCTCAAACAACAATGGCCCACGCAACGGTAACCGTAAACCAAACCAGAACCGTCGCCCACGCCAACCGCGTCATAACAAGGAAGCTTAGTCGCTTATGAGTCAAACAGTGTCACCCCCGCTTTACGCTGCAATCGACCTCGGGTCGAACAGTTTTCATATGCTCGTTGTGCGTCATATCGATGGCAGCGTACAAACCATGGCTAAAATTAAGCGCAAAGTGCGTTTAGCTGCAGGCTTAGATGAAAATAATGCGCTTAGTGCAGAAGCCATGCAGCGCGGTTGGGACTGTTTGAGTCTCTTTGCAGAGCGACTGCAAGATATTCCGAAAGAAAATATCCGCATTGTCGGTACAGCGACCCTACGTACTGCTATCAATGTGGATATATTTCTAGAGAAAGCGAACCAGATCCTTGGTTACGACATCAATGTTATCTCCGGTGAAGAAGAAGCTGCGACTATCTATAAAGGCGTAGCACACACTTCTGGTGGCAGCGGCCGCCGACTGGTTGTTGATATTGGTGGCGCAAGCACCGAGATGATCATTGGTGAAGGCTTCTCAGCGAAAGCACTAACCAGCCTGAAGATGGGCTGTGTTACTTGGCTTGAGCGCCACTTTAAAGATCGCCAATTAACCGCAACCAACTTTAACAACGCCATTGAAGCGGCGAAATCAACGTTGGCTCCTATCCTAGATAGCTACACAGATATCGGATGGGATGTGTGTGTGGGCGCCAGTGGTACCGTTCAAGCACTGCAAGAGATCATGTTAGCGCAAGGCATGGATGAAGTGATTACTCATGCCAAACTTAAGCGCCTACAGAAACAAGCCATGATTACAGAGCGCTTGGAAGAGCTAGAAATCGAAGGGCTGACCCTTGAACGCGCATTAGTGTTCCCGAGTGGCCTTTCTATTCTTATTGCTATTTTTGAGCTGCTTGAAATAGATTCAATGACACTCGCAGGCGGTGCCCTCCGTGAAGGCCTAGCTTACGAGATGGTTGATGAGCTGCGCCAAGAAGATATCCGTGCACGTACCATTAAGAGTGTTCAATCACGCTACCAAATGGACGTAAGCTACGGTGAACAAGTTGCTGTAGTCGCACAAACGTTGCTAAACCAAGCCGGCGCCGAAGCGTGGGTTTCAGAGCCTCAAGCTGGTGTACTATTGCAAACAGCGGCTAAGCTTCACGAGATTGGTTTAACCATCGATTTCAAAAAAGGCGGTGAGCACAGCGCTTACCTGCTGCAGAACTTAGACCTACCTGGCTTTACTCGAGCGCAAAAGCACTACTTGGGTGAGTTAACTCGTCGCTACCGTGAACAGTTAACCTCATTACCAGAGCAACACGCTATCTCAGGCACCAGTAGCAAGCGTATCTTACGTATTCTGCGTTTGGCTATTTTGTTGACTCACCGTCGTAACCCAGACCTTGAGCCACAAGTGACACTGACAGCCAATGGTGACAACTTAACGCTCACCATCGATAAGCAATGGCTTGCGAGTAATCCACTGACCGCCGCTGAACTAGAGATCGAATCCAACCGTCAAACAGACATTGGTTGGCCTCTGACGATCGCAGAGTCGTAATTCTTATACTTGTTTAGATACACAAAAGGCCTTCACAATTGAAGGCCTTTTTATTACTCACTTCCCTGCACGCTTCCTTTGTACACTTCATCTCATAAACTCCATTACGAGAGTGCTCACTTCGAACCATCGAATTATTCCGATTGAATAGGAAATGCTTTCTTCCACTTTTTACGGCGATAGTCGCTGTATACACAGTAGAGTTTGAAGGTGATAAGGATGAACATGGCGAGCCTCATAATGACAAAGAGCCGCCATTCTACAAACGTACACGTTCTCCACATCACCAAAGGATTACCATTCAATAATAACGATATAAATAAAACATAAACCAACAGCTTACCAATTACTTATAATGAAAAATAAGTTATCTGGGTAGTGATTTTGAAGATACAGAGGGAGAAAAATCGCTAGAGAAGAAAAGAAAAATAGAGGGGAATAAGCGCCCTTCAACGAAAATCAAAGGGCACTGAATGATTAAGGTCTTATCGAACTATCGATAGTAAAAAGCTATGCGTTCACGCCTGTCGCTTTAAAGTCAGGGTTCACTGCGGTTAGCTTTCTAACAATGTAGTTAAGAAGCACGCCGTACATAGGCACGAACAAGCCTAGGCTGATGATAAGTTTGAATCCGTAATCGACTAAAGCAATCTCAGTCCAATGCTCGGCCATGAATGGATCTGGGCTTTGGTAGAAAGCAATCGCAAAGAACGCGATGGTATCAATGGCATTACCGAATAACGTTGAGCATGTTGGGGCTACCCACCACTGTTTAAGCTGACGTAGGCGGTTGAAAACATGCACATCCAAAATCTGACCCAATAAATAAGCCATGAAGCTCGCCGCGGCGATACGTGCAACAAACAAGTTGAACTCACCTAGTTGGCTAAAGCCTTGGAATGAACCTTCAAAGAACACCACTGACAAGAAATAAGAAACGGCCAGCGCTGGTAACATCACTAAGAAAATGATTTTACGAGCAAGCTGCGCGCCAAAAATGCGTACAGTCAGATCGGTCGCTAGGAAGATAAACGGGAAAGTGAAAGCACCCCAAGTGGTGTGCATACCGAAGACGGTAAAAGGTAGCTGAACCAGATAGTTGCTTGACGCAATAATCACCAAATGGAACAAAACTAATAGTGCTAGGGCTTTGCGCTGTTGCGCAGGGGTAAAGTTACTCATGCTGTACCTTTTTAGTTTGGTTTGGGGGTGAGGGAACCCAAATCGAGTCATTTCTTCGAATAATCCAAGAAAGCTCTTACCAATAATGTGAATTAAAAATGTATCTAAAAATTGCTCTGCTGAGCGGCGGGCGATTATACATTAATCAATATTGGCTGCAACGGTGAGAACAAACGCAAACGTTTATTCTCACTTTTATTGGCGAATAGCGCTAGAAACCATGTTTTGAAAGCTGGTTTAAAAGCTACGTTTTAGAAGCGATGCTAAAGTTAAAAACCGCGCTTGAAAAGCGTCGCAAGATAATCAAACTCTTCTCGGCTTTCTTCAGCGTTTAACGACTCAAACCAAATTGATTCACTGTAATGTTCAGACTTTAAGAACATTCGACAATCTTCAAAATCAATCAACCAAGAATGCATATCGGCGTCCCATTGCTTTTCAACAACTGACGCTGACAGCAACGCCACCAGCTTTTCACCTAGTACTTCGTAAGAATCAAAATCAAAACTTGGAGACGTAATCAATAAACGCCCTTCCTCAGCTAAATATTCTCTTAAGCCAAATTCTGTTTGTGTTGTCATGTCCCTATCAACCTTATTCTTTTTCTATTAGTTAGACGTTTCTTGCAAACTAGCCGTGTGTGGTGATGTGTTCTTGAATCAGGTCTAGGAATGGGTCTGCGTACTTATCCAGTTTACGTTGACCAACACCGTTGACTGCCAGCATCTCACCGTATGAGGTAGGCAGTATTTCAGCCATATCAATCAAGGTCGCGTCACTGAATACCACATAAGGTGGTAAGCCATCTTCATCTGCAATCGACTTACGCAGCTTTCGCAGTTTCGCAAACAGCTTCTTATCGTAGTTCTTACTGCTCAGTTTATCGGACTTCGCATTACGCACCGCGGTATCTAAACGAGGAACAGCCAACTCCAAAGACATCTCACCGCGCAGCAGCGGGCGGGCTTCTTCTGTTAGCTGTAAAGTTGAGTTACGAGTGATGTTCTGGAACAGCAAGCCTTTGTGGATTAACTGACGGAAGATACTGATCCAGTAATCGTGGCTATGGTCGCGGCCAATACCGTAGGTAGACAGCTTATCGTGACCATTATCGCGGACACGGATGTTCTGCATGCCACGCATTACTTCGACCACGTAGCCCATACCAAATGACTGATTAACGCGGTACACACAAGACAACGCCTTCTGTGCTTCTTGGGTCGCGTCAAAGTGTTTTGGTGGATCTAAGCAGATATCGCAGTTGCCACATTGCTTCTCGCGATATTCGCCAAAGTAGTTAAGAAGAACCTGACGACGACAGGTTTGTGCTTCGGCAAAAGCACTCATCGCGTTCAGCTTGTGCATCTCAACTTGTTTTTGCGGGCCGTCTTCTTTCTCATCCAGCATACGACGCAGCCAACCCATATCAGCTGGGTCAAACAGCATCATCGCTTCAGCAGGTAAACCATCACGACCTGCACGGCCAGTCTCTTGATAGTAGGACTCGATATTACGTGGGATATCAAAGTGCACTACGAAACGTACGTTGGGTTTGTTGATGCCCATACCGAAAGCCACAGTCGCGACCACGATCTGAATATCATCGCGTTGGAAGGCTTCTTGAACGTAAGCACGCTCATCGGTGTCCATGCCTGCATGATAACCCGCAGCGCGAATGCCGTTATTGCATAGCTTCTCGGTTACCATCTCCACTTTCTTACGGCTGCCACAGTAGATGATGCCGCAATTGCCCTTTTGTGTTTCTAGGTAGCGAACCACCTGTGACACGGGTTTGTGCTTCTCAACTAGGTTGTAGCGAATATTAGGGCGATCAAAGCTGCCTAAGTAAGTGTGCGGATCTAGGAGCTGCAAGCGCGAGATAATATCTTTACGCGTCGCATCATCGGCGGTTGCTGTGAGCGCCATGTAAGGCACATGCGGGAAATACTGTTTAAGCTGGCCTAACGATGCGTATTCAGGGCGGAAGTCGTGACCCCATTGAGAGATACAGTGCGCTTCATCGACTGCAATCATCGAAAGCGGTAAGCCTTGAAGACGTTCGATAAAGTCACGCATCAACACGCGCTCTGGCGATACATACACCATTTTTAGCTGACCTGAGTTCATGCGATTGAACACATTCAGCAATTGGTCACGTGGCATTGAAGAGTTAATACACTCAGCGGCAACGCCATTGGCCTTCAATTGGTCAACTTGGTCTTTCATCAACGAGATCAGCGGCGAGATAACCAGAGTCAGCCCTTCACGAACCAACGCCGGGATTTGGTAACACAGAGATTTACCACCACCGGTTGGCATAATCACCAAGCTGTCTTTGCCTTCAACGGCCAAATCAATGACCTCTTGCTGACCATCGCGAAAGCTTTGATAGCCGAACACATCTTGCAAGATGGTTTGCGCATCATTCGCGGGAGTTGGTATTTGCTCAGCAATCAGAGTGGCGGTCATTGTGGTTCCTAATCGAGGTATGAAATCAGCAAGCATCTTCGGCAAGCAAGTCGCACATTGTAGAGGGGAACGCTGGCGAATTAAACCGCAAATTGTTAGGTGAAAAGGGTTATCGCTCCTATACTGACCAACTCTCTTATAAATCTTATTAATAAGCACTCAGTGCTAGAGAAAGATGCATGACACAGGAAGAACAACAACGTACGCGCCAGGGAGTTTTGCTTGCCGTCGGTGCCTACACAATGTGGGGGATCGCCCCTATATATTTCAAATCTTTAAGTGACGTTTCCCCATTAGAGATACTCAGCCACCGTGTAGTATGGTCTTTTTTCCTACTCGCTTTCTTACTACACATTGGCCGCAGCTGGCGTAAAGTCCGCGATACCCTGACCTCAAAACCAAAAATGCTCTATTTGGTAGCGACGTCTATTTTGGTGGGTGCAAATTGGCTGATCTTTATCTGGGCGGTGAATTCCAATCACATGCTCGATGCCAGTTTGGGGTATTACATCAACCCGCTGATTAACGTGTTACTTGGGATGCTCTTCCTCGGCGAACGCTTACGTAAGCTGCAATGGTTTGCAGTGGCTCTTGCTGCGATTGGCGTATTAATCCAATTGATTGCCTTCGGCTCAGTACCGATCGTCGCCATTGCCCTAGCCTTTAGCTTTGGTTTTTATGGCTTGCTGCGTAAGAAAGTCAGCTTAGAAGCGCAAACAGGTTTGTTCATTGAAACTCTGGTGATGCTGCCTCTCGCCGCAACCTACTTACTGTTTATTGCCGATAGCCCGACCTCAAACTTATCGATGAACCCGATGCAACTCAACCTGTTACTGGTTGCTGCCGGAGTGATCACCACGGTTCCATTGCTGTGTTTTACTGGCGCTGCAACTCGCTTGAAGCTATCAACACTAGGTTTCTTCCAGTACATAGGTCCAAGCTTGATGTTCTTACTGGCGGTTCTGATTTACGGTGAAGCCTTTACCTCAGATAAAGCGATCACCTTTGCTTTCATATGGGGAGCACTGGTTATTTTCAGCTTTGATGGCCTGCGTAACAACAAGAAGAACAAACGCGCTAAACAGTGATATTGATCGTTTTTTACAAGACAATCCCTTAATACGCAGATAAGCTTGGTTAAATTGATGACTATTTGACCAAGCTTTTTTGTACCATGGATAAAGTCCACTACTACTCTACTCCAACAGAAGATATCAGCCTGATCCAAGCTCAATACCAAGAGTTTGCCTTTCAACGCCACTATCATTTGGACTTTCACATCGGCTTAATTACCCAAGGGCAGCAAAAATTCGCCTATAAAGGGACGAGCCACCATGTCGGTGCAGGCCAAGTTGTTATCATGCCACCTGATGAGCTGCATGATGGGCACTCCAAACTCGATTCGGGTTATCAAGTCAGTGTGTTTGCAGTTTCTCCCCAGTGGTTTCAAGATCTTGCCGATCCCAAGCAAAATGGTCACACATTAGGCTTTTCTGAGTTGATCCTCTCAGATCAGGCTGCGTTTTTACAATTACGTAACTTACACGGTCTGTTAATCAATCAAAACATCAGCCAACTCGCTCAAGATTGCTTACCATTCGAGGGGTTCTCGACGATTGTCGATCGTTATGCCAAATTTGGATCGAAGAGCGACATCAAACTGGGCAATCAATCGATAGATACACTCAAAGACTATTTGATGGCGAATTTGGATCAGCCAGTGCGATTAGAACAACTGTCTGAGCTGTGCGGCTTAACCACAACTCAATTCCAACGCCACTTTAAGAACAGAATGGGCATCACCCCTTATGCGTGGCTGAGCCGTTTACGTATGGAGCAGAGCATGCGCCTGATTAAATCTGGGATCTGTGGTACTAAAGTCGCGCACCAAGTAGGCTTCTATGATCAAGCACACTTCTCCAAGGCATTCAAAACCACATTCGGCGTACCACCCTCACAAATCAACTAAGTGTTGATAATTTACAATTGCTCGATTTCAAATCGCGGTAAGCTACGCTCAATACGATTACTTATTTAAAATAGCGGCAACGTTATTGAGAACTGACATGAACGAAGTCACCATACTGATCACCCTCGCCTCTATCCATTTCATCGCTTTGATGAGCCCCGGCCCAGACTTTGCGTTAGTCGTGCAAAATGCGACACGCCACGGCAGACAAACAGGCTTGTATATTGCGCTTGGTTTATCTTGCGGGATCTTACTGCATTCGTTGTTGAGCCTGACGGGAATCAGTTACCTAGTCCACCAGCAACCAACGCTATTTGCCATTATCCAATTGGCTGGCGGTAGCTACTTGCTGTACTTAGGCTACGGTGCCCTTAAAGCAACCTGGCAAATCATTCAGAACCACGATGATGACGACGATACCGTCAATGCCAAAGATCTTATTTTGACCAACAAGCGTCAGGCATTTTCGAAAGGGTTTGCAACCAATATTCTCAACCCAAAGGCTTTGGTGTTCTTTATCAGCTTGATGTCGAGCTTAGTGCCTGCCGACATGTCTCTATCAGGTAAAGGCTTTGCGCTTATTATCCTGTTTGGTCTGTCTCTGTTTTGGTTTTCACTACTGGCGTGGATGCTTTCGACTAAGGCTCTACAGAAGAAACTTAGCGAAGCAACGGTATACATCGATGGCTTATGTGGCGTGGTATTCAGCCTTATTGGCGTGAGTATTCTTTGGCAGTCGCTGTCCGGTTTAATCGCTTAAATTCGAATCAAGATTACAATTCGTTAACAACGCACTGGCTATCTGATCTTTCCACTGCCAATCTAGCTCTGCATATTAAAAGGAGAAGATCATGCAGTGGAAAACAAAACTAACAACCCTCGCCACTTCTACCCTACTTTTTGCCTCTCACGTCAGTTGGGCAAATCAAGCTGCCGATTCAGTCGCACCCGAACAAAGTAGTGGTTTAGAAACCAAACAACTCGTTAAAGCCAACGATTGGATGGTCACCGCGGCCAACCCTCTTGCCACACAAGCTGGCGCCGATGTACTTGCTCGTGGTGGTAACGCCATTGACGCCATGGTTGCCGTGCAGCTTATGCTTGGCTTAGTGGAACCTCAGTCATCCGGTATTGGTGGCGGTGCGTTCCTTGTCTATTTTGATGGTAAAGAGAAACAGCTCAAGACCTACGATGGCCGTGAAACTGCGCCGCTTGATGCCACACCACGTCTATTCCAAGACGAAAACGGACAACCGCTTAAATTCTATGATGCCGTGGTTGGCGGTCGTTCTGTTGCCACGCCGGGCACGGTGCAATTGCTGTGGGACACTCACCAGAAATACGGCAAGTTAAAATGGGCATCACTGATTAAACCTATCGCTCAGCTGGCTGAAGAAGGTTTCACCATCAGTCCACGTTTAGCCACCTTGATTGAGAATGACCAAGAGCGACTGAGCCGATTTACGACAACTAAAGCCTACTTCTTCAATGCCGATGGCAGCCCAAAAGCCGCTGGCACGCAACTTAAGAACCCTGAATACGCGGCCACGTTAAACGCTATCTCGAAGGATGGTGCTAAAGCCTTCTACCAAGGTGAGATTTCTGCCGACATCATTAACACAGTACAAACGGCTAAAGGTAACCCGGGCGTATTGGCACAGAAAGACTTCGACGCCTATTCGATCAAGCAGCGCGAACCGGTTTGTTCTGCTTATGAAAGCTACGATATTTGCGGAATGGGACCACCAAGTTCAGGTGCATTGACGGTTGGACAAATTCTCGCAATGACCGAGCAGTTTGATCTTAAATCATGGGGGCCAAACGACGCAAAATCTTGGCAAGTGTTAGCGGACGCTTCTCGTTTAGCCTTTGCAGACCGTGGTATGTACATGGCAGACCAAGATTATGTGCCTATGCCAACCCAAGGGTTAGTGAATACTGACTATTTGCAGGAGCGTGCTCAGTTAATTACCGCAGGTAAGGCATTAGACAGCGCACCTTCAGGCACCCCACCGTGGGATCATGCGATGCAGAGAAGCCAAGATGTTTCTATTGAGTTGCCGTCCACCAGCCACTTCAACATTGTCGATAGTGATGGCAATGTCGTATCGATGACCACCACTATTGAGAATGCCTTTGGCTCACGTTTGATGGTTAGAGGTTTCCTACTCAACAACGAACTGACGGATTTCTCATTCAAGACCCACAACGATGGCAAGCCTATCGCCAACCGACTGGAACCGGGTAAGCGTCCACGATCTTCTATGGCACCGACCATCATCATGCAAGACGATAAACCTTACATGGCGATTGGCTCTCCGGGCGGCAGTCGTATCATAGGTTATGTGGCGCAAGCGATCATTGCCCATACCCAATGGGACATGGATATTCAGCAAGCGATCAACCAACCACACTTCCTAAACCGCTTCGGTACCTTAGATTTGGAAAAAGGAACATCAGCGGAAAACTTCAAACCTGAGTTAGAAAAGATGGGATTTGAGGTCAACGTTCGCGATCTTAACTCGGGTTTACACGCTATTCGCATCACAAAAGACGGGTTAGAAGGTGCTGCAGACCCTCGTCGTGAAGGTGCGGCTATCGGCCAATAAGCGAAAATACTCCCTTTTTACTCCCTGTCTTGTGCGAGATCTCTCACAAGGCAGTGAGTAAATATCGATATTTAACTGCGAAATTAGTCACCTATACATCGTAACCAATTGAAATAAAACGACACGTACATTTATCGCTCAAATAATTATATAGAAATTCCCTTATGCACCATTGCTGATAAATAAGGAATCGGTAATATGAATGGTGTCGGAAGGATGCTGACACGGAACAGGAAACGCCAAGGACTTGGTTATCGTCAGGATGAAGATTCGATTACTCAGGATGAATAATCGGCATGGATAGCGAAATGGACATTGAATGGACGCAATAGTAACTAGGATGGTTGCTACTAAGGAAAGACAATGGACACCTCTGGACGAGGAAAGGACTGAACATCAGGATGATGTAAAGGACACCGCTCAAGGAACAAGTGACGCGCGCTAACGAGGATTGTTGGCAGATCAGGATAAGATCAAGGACACCGCTAGGAAGGCGACGAAAGGAATACGCTGAAGGATAACAGCACACTATCATGGATTTGATGCATGGAGCACACTTAGTAGCCGGATTGCTGCGAGTAAGACTATAGACCCCGATGAGCGCAAGCTCTCGGGGTTTTTCTTTATCTGCCGTTTCATTTATTCCCTTCTCAGCAAATAAATCAAAGACCTTTGATTACAATTCTGACATTTAAAGCATTCACTTCTTAACCACTTCAGAGTAACGTAAGTCGAACTAGGCTCAACTAGTTTCATAACCATAATTAAACTAAGGACAATTCATGTCACACGTTACCTTCAAAGGCGCTGCTGTACCGCTAACAGGCACATTCCCACAAACTGGCGAACAAGCACCAAGCTTTGCACTTACTGCAGGCGATCTTTCTGAACTGACTCTTGCTTCTCTTGAAGGCAAGAAAGTGGTTCTAAACATCTTCCCAAGCATCGACACAGCAACTTGTGCAACGAGCGTACGTACGTTCAACGCAAAAGCGGCTGAGCTTGAAAATACGGTTGTGGTTTGTATTTCTGCTGACCTACCGTTTGCTGCGGGTCGCTTCTGTGAACTAGAAGGCATTGAAGGCGTTCAACACGCTTCAACTTTCCGTTCTCCTGCGTTCGCATCAGACTACGGCGTAGCGATTGCTGAAGGCCCACTATCTGGTCTAACTACACGTGCAGTTGTGGTTGTTGATGAAAAAGGTGTGGTAACACACAGCGAGTTGGTTGCAGAGATCACAGAAGAACCAAACTACGAAGCGGCACTTGCAGCACTGTAAATCTTCTTCCTAGGCAGAAATGCCTTAAGCTCGATTCAACCTAGTTAGACTGGTTCCGAGCAATAAAAAAGAGCAGCCATTGGCTGCTCTTTCTGTTTTTTATACGGGTTACTTTTAAATGCTGAATGGTTTTTAAAGACCAAACTGCTTTCTAAATGCTGAAGTAGCAGATTACAGCTGTTCTAAACGCGCGTAAGCCGTTACTAACCACTTGATGCCTTCACCGTTAAACGCGACTTGAACTCGGCTCTGCGGGCCACTTCCCTCGAAGTTGATGATGGTACCTTCACCAAACTTAGGATGCTTAACGCGCGAGCCCAAACTAAAGCCCGTTTCATTGAAATTCTCTTTCACGGCGGTTTGGCTAAAGCGACCGCTGCTTGCAGGACGGCTCACTTGTGCCTTCATACGCACTTCATCCAGACAGGTCTCTGGTAGTTCACGAATAAAGCGAGATGGTTTGTGGTATTTATCCTGGCCATACAATCGACGCATCTCTGCGTAGGTGATGTAAAGCTTCTCCATTGCACGAGTCATGCCTACATAGCACAGACGACGCTCTTCTTCCAAGCGCCCTGCTTCTTCAGCAGACATCTGACTTGGGAACATGCCTTCTTCGACACCCACCATGAATACCATTGGGAATTCTAGGCCTTTGGCACTGTGCAGAGTCATGAGCTGAACCGCGTCATCAAACTCATCAGCCTGACCTTCACCCGCCTCTAACGCTGCATGAGTCAAGAAAGCAGTAAGCATGCTCATCTCATCCGCTTCTTCTGGCTTTTCAAATTGACGCGTTGCCGTTACCAATTCTTCCAAGTTCTCAATACGCGCCTTCGACTTCTCACCCTTCTCTTGCTCGTACATCGCAAACAGACCCGACGATTTAATCACGTGGTCGGTTTGTTCATGCAGGCTAAGTTCTAGCGTGTCATCTTCAAGCGCATTAATTAGCTCGATAAAGCGACTCAATGCACCCGCAGCACGACCGGGTAGCACTTGCTCTTCTATCAAAGCAACACTGGCTTCCCACATGGTTGCACCACGATCACGCGCTGCAAGACGAATCGTTTCTAACGTTTTATCACCCAAGCCACGCGTTGGCGTATTAACCACACGTTCAAACGCCGCATCATTACTGCGGTTGCTCATTAAGCGCATGTAGCTCAAAGCGTCTCTGATTTCTTGACGTTCGAAGAATCGCATGCCGCCGTAGATTCGGTAAGGTAGACCACCTTGGATCAAAGCTTCTTCAAGAACACGCGATTGAGCGTTATTACGATAAAGCATTGCGGTATCTTCTAGCGCGCCGCCTTTCTCCTGCCACTCTTTGATTTTGCTAACCGTGAAACGCGCTTCATCTAGCTCGTTATAAGCCGAGTACACAGAGATTGGCTCGCCATCGTTGCCATCGGTCCACAGCTCTTTACCCATACGTTCGGTGTTGTTCGAGATAAGCTCGTTCGACGCCTGCAGAATGGTTTTAGTTGAACGGTAGTTTTGTTCGAGTCGAACCGTTGAAGCACCTGGGAACTCATCCAAGAACTTTTGAATATTTTCGATCTTCGCGCCACGCCAGCCATAGATAGATTGGTCATCATCGCCTACGATCATCACGCGACAATCTGGGCCTGCCATCATACGCAGCCAAGCATACTGAATGTTGTTGGTATCTTGGAATTCGTCGACAAGGATATGCTTAAAGCGAGCTTGGTAGTGCTCTCGGATGTGTTTCTTATCGCGTAATAGTTCATGCGATCTCAGCAAGATTTCCGCAAAGTCGACCAAACCAGCACGGTCACATGCTTCTTGGTAAGCAGAATAGATCTTTAACCACGTTTGAGTTATTGGATCATGGTAGGCATCAATGTGACTTGGGCGTAACCCCTCGTCTTTCTTGCCATTGATCCACCAAGAAGCTTGCTTGGCAGGCCACTGCTTTTCATCAAGATTTTGCGCCTTGATTAAGCGACGTAGCAAACGAATCTGATCATCAGAATCTATGATCTGGAAATCTTCTGGCAGTTTTGCATCTAGGTAGTGAGCACGAAGGATGCGGTGACAAATACCGTGGAAGGTGCCGTTCCACATGCCTGACGAACTACCCATCATCAACTCTTCAATACGACCACGCATTTCTGCTGCCGCTTTGTTAGTGAAGGTAACTGACATAATAGAGAACGGTGATGCTTGCTCTACACTTTGCAGCCAAGCGATACGATGCACCAACACTCGCGTTTTACCACTGCCAGCACCTGCCAGAATAAGTAGGTTTTCTAAAGGTGCCGCGACCGCCTCACGTTGTTTATCGTTTAGGCCATCGAGTAAAAGCGAAGGATCTATCATTGGATATGCTCACTACTGGGTATTTATACATAAAAGTTGATTATAACCTAAACACTAGGCTGCGTTTAGGATAATAAGAAGAAAAAACAATCAAAAATTAACATCATAAATTCAGTAACTTAAAAGATAAAACATCATTAATATTGATATTTTTTATAATGCCGTGAAATTATTTCCCAGTTGTTCCTATCCTTTTTAGTAAGCAAGTTAACAATCCATTAACCTGCGATATCAAAATACTATTAAGTCCTAGAGGGAATGACTATGAAAAATTCTAATCTTGCTGTTACAGCTGCAATCACAAGTGTACTAGCGTTCGGCGGTGCAGTTCTTACATCAGCACCTGCGGAAGCAGCAGCAAAAGAAAAATGCTACGGCGTGGCAAAAGCTGGCCAAAATGATTGTGCAACTAAAACAAGCTCATGTGCGGGTACAGCAAAAGAAGACAACCAATCCGATGCATTCGTGGTCGTTCCTAAAGGGCTATGTGGCAAATTATCAGGTGGTAATACTCAATCATCATAATTGAGCTGCTTAGTATGGTGAGCTGACACTCAGCTCACCTCCACTTCTTATTAGGAGAATCGTTGTGACTCAAACTCTTCACCCCAACGCAGGGGTTGGCCTTAGAACACCGCACTTGGACTTCTTTAGCCAAAATCCAGCCTTAGTAAGTTGGTTAGAAGTTCACAGCGAGAACTACTTCTTAGCTCAATCACCGCAACGCCAACAACTCAGAGAAATTCGTCACGCACACAACATCAGTTGTCACGGTGTTGGGTTGTCTCTCGGTTCTGTTGAGCGCATCAATCAACATCATCTTGTGCAATTAAAAGAGCTCATTGATGATATCGAACCCTTCTTAGTTTCTGATCATCTCAGTTGGAGTCAGACTGGTGGTCATTACTTCAATGACTTGTTACCGCTACCTTATACCGAAGAAGCGCTAGAGGTCTTTTGTCGCAATGTCATCGAAGTGCAAGACAGCCTGCAACGCCCTATGCTGATTGAGAACCCATCGAGCTACCTTGCCTTCAAGCATTCAACCATCCCTGAGTGGGAATTTTTAGCCGAGGTACAGAAGCGCACCGAGTGTCGCCTGCTGCTCGATTTCAATAATATTTTTGTCTCATCCTTTAATCATGGTTTCAGCTGTGAAGAGTATCTAAGTGGGATACCGGCAGACAAAGTGGAAGAGATTCACTTGGCAGGTTTCACTAAGAAGAAACTCAAGCAAGGTGAGATCTGGATAGACACCCATAGCAAGCCTGTCTGTGATGAAGTGTGGCAACTCTACACTGACTGGATAGCACAACATGGTTCGCGCCATACCTTGATTGAGTGGGATCTAGATATCCCAGAGCCACAAGTTTTATTGTCTGAAGCAACCAAAGCCAGTGACATCTTGTATCAACACGACAAGTTCAACCAAAGGAGTCGCGCATCATGAGCCACTCCCTAGCAGAAGTTCAATTGGAGTTTGCTAACGCCCTACGCTACCAAAACAGTGGTGAGCATTGCGACATAGTGAGCGACCATTTTACTGATGAACAGCGCATCCAGATTTATCGCAATAACTTTGTGATTAGCTTGAGTGAGGTACTCGCTGCAACCTACCCACTCACCGAGATGTTAGTTGGTGAAGAGTGCTTCCAACAAATGGCTCGTCAACATGTCTTAAGTCATCCATCAACCTCTGGTGATGTCAGTGGTTACGGTGAACACTTTGAACAAACCATCCAAGCCTTTCCTGCGGTTATTGAGGCTGCACCTTACCTTTGCGAAGTGGCTATGTATGAATGGAACAAAGACAGCTTGATGAGAAGCGTTTCAGAATCAAAAGCCGACCAACGTCCTCTAGCTGGTTTAGCTGATGTGCCACCAGAGCAACAAGGCGCTTTAGTCTTTCATCTCAAAGATTCAATAACGCTCATTAATTCTAACTATACGATTATCGCGCTTGAACACGCGATCTATCAGCAACAACTCGATGGGTTAGACATCAACCAACCTGAGTTTGGGGTGTTAATACGAGCCGAGAACTCTCAGATTGAGAGTCATCACTTGAGTGAACAATGCCATCAACTACTTCGCGAATTTCAATCAGGCCAAATGCTCGCAGCAATAGACCCTTCATTACTACAACATCTGACTACTGTCATGGCGCTTAACGTCATCTCAGGCTTTTCAATCAATGCCGAATTGGAGACATAATATGGATAACAACACAGTCACAAACATGATGGCTCAATACGACAGTTTGATTGAGAAATCACAGGCACTCTTTGTTCCGGTGCTACTGCTATTTTGTCGTCTATGGGTGGCGTGGGTATTCTTTAATTCTGGCCTGACCAAGATAGCGACTTGGGATAGCACCCTTTACTTGTTTGAGTTGGAATACCAAGTGCCGCTGCTACCTTGGGAGTTAGCCGCCTACATGGGTACCGCAGCTGAATTGATTCTGCCGGTATTCTTAGCGCTTGGTTTATTAACACGACCTATGGCAGCGGTGCTGTTCGTGTTCAATATCATTGCAGTCGTATCTTACCCAGTATTATGGGCGCAAGGCTTCTATGATCATCAGTTGTGGGGATTAATGATTCTTATCGTTGTCGTGTGGGGCGCCGGGCCATTCTCACTTGATAGAATTTTGAAAGCGCAGTTTAGAGGTTAGAACGAACTTTCATTCGTACTAAATTGATGTACCCCAAAATGCAAAAAACCACTCAATTGAGTGGTTTCTTTTTAACTGGGATAAACTACTTATTCAGAAAAGCTTGTAGCTCTTCAGCAGAGATACCTTGCTCGGCTAGCTCTTTTGCTAGTAGCTGAACCTGCTCACCCTTACGAGACTCTACCACACGCTGAAATTGGTAAATGATGTCTCGCAAAGTATCGATTGGAACTTGTTTTGCCGCACTGCGAATACGCTCTTCACTTTGGTTGCCTAGCTCTTTAAGCAATTTACCAAACATGACCTTTTCAGGTGCATCTTCCATTTGTTCTAAGACGCGCGCCATTTCGTAGGTTGTTAATGACATTACAGTATTTTCCGTTGGGGACTAACGTTTCAATGAGTGACAAATATACCATGTTTTAACGTTTCGCAAACCGCCATTTGTATATTTTGTCACCCTTGAGACTTACGCCTTAGCAAACGTCGTGTGCCACGACTTGCCGGCTTTGCTCGCAAGCACTAACAATGCTGGAACAATAAGGAACATTTGTAGCGCAATCATCACTTGAGACGTTAAATCAAGGCGTTGCATGGTACCAACAAGCAGCCCTGAACCACTCATTTGGAACAAGCCAAGCAGTGCAGCAGCTGTGCCCGCACGGTCACCGAAAGGTTCAAGAGCCTTACCAGCAGCAGCACCGAGAATCCAAGCAAAACCCACTGAAGACAAGAAGATTGGCAGCATGAATGCGATTGGGCTAGCGTGTTCTGCAAGCACTAACATAATCACGCCCGCTAAACCCAGCGTTGAGATACCAACGACCAGTGCTTTATAGGTACCAAAGCGGTCCATAAATTTAGGTGCAGTAAACGCAGCTGCAATGTTGATGGCTGCATTAACACCAAACCAGAAAGTAAACTCTTTCATGGTCAAGCCTAGGTTTTCCATCAACACAACCGGTGCAGAGGTTACATAAGCGAGGATGACTGCCATCGCCATCAGACACAAGGTTGCGTGGAAAAGGAATGATGGTGTTTTCAATACTGACCAGTATCGCTCAAGCTTGAACACCGCAACCTTTTCTGTCGCAGGGTTAGACTCTTTCATTTGGAAGAATAAGATAGTGCCAACAACGACTGCGAAGCCTGCCATAAAGCTAAAGTTCGAACGCCAACCAAATTGATGAGTTAACCAAGCGCCAAGAATGGGTGCCAAAGCAGGAATAAAACAGATTGCACCATTAAGGTAGCTGATCATACGGCCACTCTTCTCTGGACCAAATAGATCGCGAACCGTTGCAAAGGCTGCTACAGAAGTCGCACAAGCTCCTAAGCCTTGTAGCAGCCGAGCCATTAGCATCATATCAATCGATTGAGCTGCCCACGCCAAGCAAGCACTCAATGCATAGATACTAACACCTCCCAATGCAACGGTTCGACGTCCTAACTTATCAGCCAAAGGGCCAGCAAATAATTGCCCGACACCCATGGCGAATAAAAACCAGGTAATCGTATCTTGTGCTAGTGCATGTTCCACGTGAAACGCTGTCGAAATTTGTGGCAGAGCTGGTAGATAGATATCAATAGCCAAAGGGCTAAATAGAACCAACATTGCCAATAAAGCAACCTGCAGTTTACTAGGGGTTGGAAGCGCGTTAGAAGGCACAAGATTCTCCGAATGAGTTAATTTAGGTGCATAATAACCAACTAAAGATATGAACAAAAATGGCATATACTCATTAGCATTATTCCAAATAGGAAACTCACATGAATATTGAGAAACTATCACGCCTCGACTTAAACCTACTGGTTTGCTTACAGGTGCTGATGGAAGAGCTAAGCGTCACGCGCACCGCACATCGATTGTGTCTGAGTCAATCGGCTGTAAGTAAATCGCTAGCCAAGCTTCGTGAACAATTTAATGATCCCCTTTTCACGCGAAGTGCACATGGCCTGAGACCAACACCGAAAGCGGTTTTCCTTAAGCCTCGCTTAGAAACGTTAATCAACCAACTTGATGTGCTGACTCAGCCTGAGACATTCATTCCCAATAACAGCGACCACAGCTTTCACATCGCTGCTGTTGAGAGTGTTTACCCACTGATTCTTCCGCACTTCTTACCGGCAATATTTCGCCAAGCACCTAAGGTCAATATCAACACTCACGCGTGGACCGAACAAACCTTCAAGAAGCTACAGCTTGGTGAATTAGATATTGGACTCACCGGCAAAGACATCGACATCAACGATGCGCGTTTAACTATGCTGCCGCCAGACGACATTTGCGAACAAGAGATCTACCGCGACGCACAGATGTGTGTGCTAAGACGCAACCACCCTGCTCTGAGTGGTAAATGGGATCTGGAAACCTACCTCGCCCAGCGTCATGTACAAGTAAGATGCGATGGTAACGACCGTTGGCTGCTCGATTACAAACTTGCCGACCTTGGGCATCAACGTGATATCGCAATCTCAGTACCGGACTTCAATAGCGCCGCTAGCCTGTGTACCTACACCGACTTTGTGTTTACCGCACCAAGCCACTTTACTTACCTTGTCGCCAAACAACTCGACTTAGTGGTTGTGCCTTTACCAATGGAATTCCCGCCGATGGCATACACTCTGTTTTGGCACCGTGATAGAGAAAATGACCCAGCGCTAACTTGGTTGCGAGATATCATCAAAGAAAAAACTCTGCACCTTAGATAAAAATGGCGTACAGCGTTTGCAGCAAACGAACAAAAGCGCTAGCTTAATGACCTAATAAGTCCCCTCATAGTTATATCTACTGTGAGTGTTAACAAGGACCCTAACAATAAGGATAAACACAGATGCACAATATCACTGCTGAACGCGTTGCTGCGGTTCGAGCTTGGCTTGAAACAAACAACCTAGATGCCGTTATCATTCCACATGAAGACGAATATCTAGGTGAATACGTTCCAGCTCATAACGAGCGACTTCACTGGTTAACAGGTTTCACTGGCTCTGCTGGTGCGGCGGTTATCACTCGTGAGAACGCTGCTATTTTTGTTGATGGTCGCTACACGGTTCAGGTTCGTAAGCAGGTACCAGCAGAGTTATTTGAGTATCGCCACCTTATTGAAGAGCCGGCTTTAGATTGGATCACCAGTTCTCTAGCACAAGGCAGCAAGGTTGCATTCGACCCACGCATGCACACCGCTGCTTGGTTGAAAGGCGCTCAAGCTAAACTGGCAGAGAAAGTTGAACTAACAACGCTATCTTCGAATCCAATTGATGAGCTTTGGTCTGATCGTCCAGAGCCGGTGGTATCTGATGTTCGCTTAATGGCAACAGACGCAGTAGGCCAATCAAGTGAAAGCAAACGTGCGGAGATTGCTGGCTTACTAAAAGCCAAAGGTGCTGATGCCGCTATCCTTACGGAACTCGATTCGATCTGTTGGTTGCTTAACATCCGTGGTTTGGACGTATCTCGCCTACCTGTTGTGTTATCCAACGCGATCATTCACGCAGATGAAAGCGTAGATTTCTTCCTAGACCCAGCTCGCATTCCTACTGGCTTTGAAGCACACGTTGGCAATGGTATTCGTGTATCTCACCCATCAGAGCTTGAAGCACGCCTTCAATCTTTGGAAGGCAAAAATGTATCTGTCGATTCAGGTACCAGTAACGCTTGGTACACGCTGGTTCTACAAAACTCTGGTGCTCATATCATTGAAGCAGCAGACCCATGCCTAATGCCAAAAGCAGCAAAGAATGAAACTGAAATTGCCGGCATGAAAGCGTGTCACATTCGTGATGGTGTTGCGATGGCGAAATTCCTATCTTGGATTGATGCAGAAGTCGCGCAAGGTAATCTGCACAATGAAGCTGTGCTAGCAGACAAAGTTCAATCATTCCGCGAACAAGACCCAACGCTGATGGACCTAAGTTTTGACACAATTTCAGCAGCAGGCGGCAACGCAGCAATGTGTCACTACAACCACGAGAACCAACCTGAACCAGGTCAGTTAGAGATGAATACTCTTTACCTAGTCGATTCAGGTGGTCAGTACCTAGACGGCACAACCGACATCACTCGTACTATCGCAATTGGCCAGCCAAGCGCCGAAATGATCCAGCAGTTCACGTTAGCGCTTAAAGGTCACATCGGCATTGCACGTGCACGTTTCCCACAGGGTACTCGTGGTTTCCAACTGGATATCCTAGCTCGCCAGCATTTATGGGCAGAGGGCTTCGACTACGACCACGGTACTGGTCACGGTGTTGGTCATTTCCTAAGTGTTCATGAAGGTCCGCAAAGCATCTCTAAGAAGCTAATCGACGTACCTCTTGTTGAAGGCATGGTGTTATCAAACGAGCCGGGTTACTACCGTGCAGATGAATTTGGTATCCGTATCGAAAACCTAGAACTGGTGGTTGAGCTGCCAACTCAAGGTGACTTCTCAGTACTAACGTTTGAATCACTAACACGCTGCCCTATCGATAAGCGCAACATCAACGTCGATTTACTGACACGACCTGAACTTGCATGGCTTAATGATTACCACCAGAAAGTATGGAACGATGTTAGCCCATTAGTTGAAGGTGATACATTGGAATGGTTACGCCAATCAACCACTCCACTTGCTCATGCTTAATGCTTAGCTAATCCAAACTTAATGAAATGAAAAACGGCTACCTTAGGGTAGCCGTTTTTATTTGTCGATTTAACTTCGTCGATGTTTCACGTGGAACATCAATCTATGTGTTCGCTAACCAGAGTAAGCACTGTGCCAGTCTCGCCACACAGGATCAAAACCACGTTGACGAATCATTGACTCAACATCGGCAGCACTTCGCTCATCACTTATTTCAAATTGCTCGAGTTCTTCTTCGTCAGAAGCATAACCACCGGGTTGGGTTTTAGACGCAGCCGACATACTGGTGATTCCCAATGGCAACACATTGTCGCGGAAAGCTGCAGACTCACGAGTCGAAAGAGACAATTCAACCTCAGGGTTTAATAAGCGATAAGCACAGATAAGTTGAACCAACTGTTTATCACTCATAATCGATTTAGGCTGCAACCCCCCCTCACACGGACGAAGACGTGGGAATGAAATCGAGTAACGTGTTTGCCAATAAGTGCGCTCAAGATAGTCTAAGTGAGCAGCCACGAAGAAGCAGTCGGTACGCCAATCTTCCAAGCCAATCAAAGCGCCAATGCCTATCTTATCAATACCCGCTTTTGCCAAACGATCGGGCGTTTCAAGCCTGTATTCAAAATCCATTTTATTGCCACGCAAGTGGTGTTCCGCGTAGGTACTTGGGCTATAGGTTTCCTGGTAAACCATCACCGCATCTAAGCCGAGAGTTTTAAGCTCTGCGTAGTCATCTTGATCAAGCGGCTGCACTTCCATCGCAAGATAGTTAAATTGTGCCTTAATATTCGGTAGCACTTCACGGAAGTACTTCATCCCGACCTTGGTTTCATGTTCACCAGTTACCAACAGTACACTATCAAACTTCATCTTTTTGATAGCGGCACTTTCAGCATCGATTTCATCCAAAGTAAGTGTGCGACGCTTAATGCGGTTCTCCATTGAGAAACCACAATACGTGCACGCATTCGCACATAGGTTCGAGAGGTACAATGGAATATACAACGACATTGTATTACCGAATCGCTTGCGTGTTAGTGCCAACGATTGTTGCGCCATCTGCTCTAAGTAAGGTTCAGCTGCCGGAGAGATTAGAGCCTTGAAGTCTTCCAAGTCGCGTTTGGGCTTACTCAGAGCGCGTTCAACATCCGCCGCCGTTTTACTAAAGATAGACATACCAATGTCATCCCAGTTGAGCTGTTTAAATCGATCAACAAACGTCATAAGGACACTACTCGTCTAGAAATGAAGTTAACGGACTAGAAGCAACCGCGTGAGACACCTGACCTGCGAGACCAGAAAGGTAAGCCATACGGCCAGCCTCAACTGCCAGTTTAAAAGCAATCGCCATATCAACAGGCTGTTGAGACGCTGCTATTGCTGTGTTCACTAAAACGGCATCTGCGCCCATTTCCATTGCACGAGCAGCATGAGAAGGCGCACCGATACCGGCGTCAACAATCACAGGGACATTCGCTTGGTCGATAATGATCTCTAAGAAGTCTGCCGAAGCGATACCTTTGTTCGACCCAATCGGCGCACCTAGCGGCATAACCGCAGCACAACCCACCTCTTCTAAGCGTTTACACAACACTGGGTCGGCATGGCAGTAAGGCAACACAACAAAGCCATCTTTAACCAGTTGCTCAGCCGCTTTTAATGTCTCAATTGGATCTGGCATCAAGTACTTTGGATCTGGGTGAATTTCCAGTTTTAGCCAGTTTGTGCCTAGCGCTTCGCGAGCCAAATGCGCAGCAAAGATGGCATCCTTCGCGTTCTTCGCCCCAGAGGTATTTGGTAGCAAGTTCACGCCAGCATCAATGATCGGCTGTAAAATATCATCTTGCTCGGAGCGAATATCAACCCTCTTCAACGCCATGGTTGCAAGTTGAGAACCGGAAGCTTCAATAGCACTCGCCATCAAGTGCTTATTCGCGAACTTACCCGTTCCAGTGAAGAGTCGAGATTGAAACGTTTTATCTGCGATAGTTAACATGGTTAGCCTCCTGCAATGGCTTGGAAAAGAGAAATAGCATCGCCTTCATTGACGACCGTTTGTTGCCACTGACTACGCGGGACAACCGCATTGTTGATAGCAAAGACACAACCTAGATCGGGTAGTGAAAGCGCTTGGATGATATCCGCTAGAGACGACGATTGTGCAACCTGTTCTGGTTGCTCATTGATAGAGATCGTTATGTTGCTCATTGGGTTTCTTCTTCTAAATAGTTAGCTGTAGATGTGCAGCAAACGGGGCATTCACTATCTTGAGTGACACTTAAGTTTTGCCAGTTCATCGTCTGACCATCAAACAGTTTGAGCTGATGTGTCGCAACTTGGAACTCGCCAGTGCTAAGACGTTGAATAGCTGCCAGTGCTTGTAGGTTGCCTATGGTGCCAACAACTGGGCCGATGATGCCGCTATCGCTACAACGTGTCGTTTGCGGATGGTGACTGAACGGGAATAAACAGTGATAGCACCCTTTCTGTTTCTGATAATCAAAGACAATAAACTGACCTTTCCAGCCGATCGCAGAACCAGAAATCATAGGTTTATTGCTGCCGAAACATGCTTGGTTAACCTGCTGGCGCGACTCAAAGTTGTCAGTACAATCCAACACCAAATCAGCGAGCATCACCTCAAGATCAAGTTGGCTTTGAGTCATTCGCTTATTGATGGTTCTTACTTGGCTTCGGTCATTAAGCTCACTCAGTTGTTGCTTCAGAGCTTCAACCTTAGGTGAACCTAACTGACTTTCCTTGAACGCTACCTGTCGTTGCAGGTTAGACGAGTCCACACAGTCATCATCAACCAATACGATTTTTCCGACACCGGAAGCCGCAAGATAGAGAGCCGCTGCATTGCCTAAGCCACCACAACCAATGACCAACACATGGCTATCTAATAGATTACGTTGCCCTTGCTCACCCACTTCAGGGAGTGCGATTTGTCGTTGATAACGAATGAATTCGAAATCACTCAGCATGATTTAGCTCCTGAGTTACCTCATTAGCAGGACTTGTAGAACTGTCAGCCATTAATGCTTCGAAGAACTCAATCACTTGTTTTGGGTCTTCGGCTAACGTAATCGCACGTACAACAGCAAGGCTCGATACCCCACAACTCCACACCTGTGCTGCCGTCGACTGGTCAATTCCACCAATCGCAACCGTCGGATAACCGGTGAGTTCTTCTGTGTATGGGATAGTATCAATCAGCTGCTGATAGAGAGATAAACGCACAAGCCCTTGAGGCTTCGATGGCATCTGCTTAGTGGTGGTTGGGAATATATGCCCCAGCGCAATATAGCTTGGGTTGATTTGCACAATACGTAGCAACTCGTAATAGCCATGAGTCGAGAGACCGATCTTAATACCAGCTTGGCTCAGTTGAGATAGGTTGGATTCTTCGATGTCCTCTTGACCCAAATGAACACCAAAAGCATCATGCTTGAGTGCCAATTGCCAATAGTCATTGATAAAAACCTGAGCGTTGTGCTCTCTACCGAGTTCGATAGATCGTGCGATTTGTTGTTCTAAATCTGCTTGCTGTGGGTTCTTAATACGCAGTTGAACTGTGTTGATTCCAAGCTTGAGCAGCCTTTCGATCCACTCAACATCATCAACCACTGGGTATAGTCCTAGGCTACTCTTACTCAATTCCGGGAAAGAAAGTGATGTTCCTTGGTGCGCCCAACCAACACTAATATCCAGTCGCTCATCTTCTAGAACAGGAATAGGAAAGTTTTGATAGTTTGCTGGCCATGTTCCACGTGAAACATTAGATGCTGCGCGAGCCAAAACCAGTGCGTCTTCTAATGGGAATTCCAACGCCAACAAAGTAACTAACCAAGCAAAGTGGCCACGACTATCTAACTCCTGATGAGCTGGAGTTTCACTCTTGATAGCACGATTAGAATCTAGCTGTGACCAGATATCCAATGCAGCTGAGTCATCTAAGACACCGATATAGATGGTATTCGGAGTTTGTGCCAAGGCATCGCGGACACCAGCTAGCGCCACTGAATGACTGTAATCAACGATATGATCAAGCTCACTTGAGCGACACTCCGCCAATGAATCAACATCATGAGCAAAACCAATAGATAACGCTTGCTGAGCATCAACGATAGAGAAGCATTGAGTTGGGCTTACACCCAACTCAACTGCATCGGTTGCCAAGCCTTGTCGCTTAGCAACCAATAGACAGCTTTGCACCTCTCCCGTTAGCTCAATATTATGAGATGGGATAAGAATCTTCACTGTCATTATTCCTCTAATTGAGCTTCTTTTGCACCTACTGTAGGGTGATAAAGTTCAGAGCCAGTATCACGGAACTCTTGTGATTTCTGACGCATCCCTTCCAACGGATTATCAAGCATCTTAATCTCGATAGCCTGATCAGCTGCCACTTGTTCAGTGTCTTTCGCGTACTCTCGAACTTCTTGAGAGATCTTCATTGAGCAGAATTTAGGTCCACACATTGAGCAGAAGTGAGCAACCTTGCCTGACTCTTGTGGCAGAGTTTCATCATGGAAAGAACGCGCAGTTTCCGGGTCAAGAGCTAGGTTAAATTGGTCTTCCCAACGGAATTCAAAACGTGCCTTTGATAAAGCGTTATCTCGGATTTGTGCACCCGGATGTCCTTTAGCCAAGTCTGCAGCGTGTGCAGCCAACTTGTAAGTAATCAGGCCAGTCTTGACATCTTCTTTATTTGGTAAGCCTAGATGCTCTTTAGGAGTTACATAACAGAGCATCGCACAGCCGTACCAACCAATCATGGCCGCGCCAATTCCAGAGGTAATATGGTCATAACCAGGGGCAATATCGGTAGTCAATGGACCTAATGTATAGAACGGTGCTTCATGGCAGTGCTCTAACTGCTCGTCCATGTTCTCTTTAATTAGGTGCATTGGTACATGTCCAGGGCCTTCAATGATCACCTGCACGTCGTATTCCCAAGCAACCTTAGTCAACTCACCCAAAGTACGTAATTCGGAGAATTGAGCTTCATCATTCGCATCAGCAATCGACCCCGGACGTAGACCGTCACCCAATGACAGAGCGACATCGTACTTCGCACAGATCTCACAGATCTCACGGAAGTGGGTATAAAGGAAGCTTTCTTGGTGATGAGCAAGACACCATTTCGCGATGATAGAGCCGCCACGAGAGACAATGCCAGTCACACGCTTAGCGGTCATAGGAACGTAACGAAGCAATAAGCCTGCGTGGATAGTAAAGTAATCAACACCCTGCTCTGCCTGTTCAATCAAGGTATCACGCATCACTTCCCAGTTAAGGTCTTCCGCAACGCCATTCACTTTTTCAAGCGCTTGATACATAGGAACTGTGCCAATTGGTACTGGGCTATTACGTAGTATCCATTCGCGAGTCTCGTGAATATTACGACCGGTAGAAAGGTCCATCACGGTATCGCCACCCCAACGAGTCGACCATACTAGCTTCTCAACTTCTTCTTCAATCGAAGAACTTACTGAAGAGTTACCGATATTGGCGTTCACTTTCACTAAGAAGTTTCGGCCAATAATCATCGGCTCGGATTCAGGGTGGTTAATGTTCGACGGGATGATAGCTCTGCCTTCAGCGACTTCTTTACGCACGAACTCAGGGGTGATTTCTTTCGGCAGGTTTGCGCCAAAGTTATGGCCAGGGTGTTGGTGGTTCAACTGCTCATCAGCAAACTTCTGACGCCCCATGTTCTCACGTATCGCAATGTACTCCATCTCAGGAGTGATAATTCCCTGACGAGCATAGTGCAGCTGAGTAACACATTGATCGCCAGTCGCGCGACGAATTCTAGGCAGATTACCGTAACGAAGGTCGTCTAGAGTTTCATCTTCTAAACGCTCTTTGGTGTAAACAGAACTTACATCGTCTAATAGTTCGGTATCAGCACGCTCTTCAATCCATTGCTCTCTTAACTTAGGAAGGCCACTATAAAGGTCAATTTCGTGCGTAGGGTCGGTATAAACACCAGAGGTGTCGTATACGTGAATTGGCGCATTAGGTTCGAATACAGGCTCTTTTTTGGTACCACCAACAAGGCTATCTGCTAGTGATATTTCTCGTACAGGGACTTGAATGTCCTCGCGAGAGCCTTGGATGTAAGCTTTTTTTGAATTTGGATAAGGTTGTACGGATAAAGAATCAATGAAATTCTTCGCTTCCAGTCTTGCTTGTTTACGACTCGACATAGCATTTTTCCTTGGCTTTTAGCCATTATTTATAGGGATAAAAATGCTTGACGGATAAGATGCTACAAGAGGGATCACGGTAAGAAATACAGTTGTGATCTGGAGATAGATCTCTAGAAGGATTCTAGTTAGGTATCTACTCTTGTTCCCTTCGCAGGTATTAGCCTGATCAGGTTCAACGGATCCCGAGTTAACGGTCTCAGCCATATGGCACTCCGACAAGTACGATCGAGTATATAAAAACGGCTTGGATAAACCAAGCCGAGTTGTTAACAAATCGTAAGAAAGTTTTAAGACTTTATCAGAAGTTGGAAGCCGATCCATGCCGCTGAAATACTGAGCACCACATTGAGCAGTACATTGAGCCCCATCTTGAAGAACGCACCCTGCTGCATAAGAAGCACGTTATCCATCGAAAACGTAGAAAATGTCGTCAGGGCTCCAAGGAAACCAAGACCGATAATTTGTCTCCATGGCTCCGTCGCAACCATCTCATTTTCAAACGCGGCGATGAGTAATCCCATAATCAAAGAGCCAATTACGTTAACAGTCAGCGTACCGTAAGGAAAACCACGCCCTAACATCACAACGCATAACTCTGAAATCAAGTAACGTGAACAAGCACCAAACGCGCCACCGATGGCGATAAAACCTAGAATAGATAACTGACCCATGAATCCTCCCAAACAATAATCCCTATATTCTAGCTTTAACGCCGACAAAAGCGAGGGTAGAAACTAAGAATGCATGCGCAAATATTAAACGTTACAGGTGTCACTTAACTTCAATATATCCCATCAAACCCGTTTTCATGTGTTCGATAACATGACAGTGATACATCCAGCGGCCAGGGTTGTCGGCAACAAATACGGCTTTCGCTCGACCATTCTTTCCAAGTAACACAGTATCGGTATGGAAAGGTTCTGCAACTTTCTTCCCATCAAGTTCCAATACAGTGAATGTATGGCCGTGAATATGAATCGGGTGATGATATTGAGTGACGTTCTTAAGATCGAATATATAGGTTTTACCCATTTCTAAAGTAGCCAACGGTTCAGGGATATTATCTTTGCTCATCCCCTCCCATACTCGTTTATTAGTTAGCCAAAACTTAGGCATAGATTTTCCATCTTTGGATACTGGAGAAACCGCCCCTTCCCATTCAAATAAAAAGTCGATTTCTTCTGCATTAGCCAAATCTAAGTTGGGCACAGGATTAAGGGGTAAAGAAGGTAGAGAGCGATTCTCAACAAGGGTTGAATCTACAACCTCGAACTCACACAAAGAGAAAGGAAAGCGCCCTTTCATTTGAAGGACGCTCACTCGCCCACCTGCTTTGGGTGCTATCAATCCAATATCCACTCGCATCCCCGGGCCAATTTTATGTTGAGTCAGCTTATAAGGTGTTTTGACAGGGTTACCATCAATGGCAATCACCCATGCCTCAGCCCCTTCGACAGCAATAGGATAAGTGATCGTATTGTCGACATTAGCGATACGTAACCTGGTCGTTGCATGTTGTTTTAATTGATAGACAGGCTCATGTATTCCATTAACGCTACTCCACTCTCCTGGCGTACCCATGCGAGCGCTGAGCCGTGGGATCATTAGATCTTTCCATTGGCCTTTCTTATCTATATGCCAATGTTTAAGCATCAGTGCGTGCTCTTCATCAAACTGCACTGGAATGCTCTCCTCAACGATAATTAGACCAACCAAGCCCATACCAAGCTGCTTAACGCTGTTCATATGTGGGTGATACCAAAACGTGCCAGCATCTGGTGGCGTAAATTCATAAATGAATGTTTCACCTGGCATGATCGGTGGTTGGCTTAAGAAAGGTACTCCATCCATTCCGATAGGAACCCTTAAACCGTGCCAATGAATAGTTGTCGGTTCAGCGAGCTTATTGGTAAAGCGGATCGTTACCTTCTCACCTTGTCGACATCGAATCGTTGGCGCTGGAATCTGACCGTTAAAGCCTAGAATATCAGTCTCAAACCCCGTCACGAGTTCAGCGGTTGAAGGCTCTGCGGTTAGTTCATAAACATACTTGCCTTGTTCATCAACCGACCGTTTCATTGAGCAAGCGGGCAGTACAGTGAGTGCAGATAGAGCGAGAGATGATTGAATAAACTTACGACGGGAGATATCCATATTTGTTGCCTTTTAGTAATAACGACCAAAATGTAACAAAATATTGAGAATAGTTCTCATAAAGAAGCGTAGTTTGTGCTGTTGATTGTTTATAAAAGAGGCTGAGATAAGTAAGCACTTACACTTTTAAGGCCAGGTTTTATTAAAAGTAGCAATTGTCGACTAAAAATAGAAAGTAAAAAAGGCTTAGTATATGGAAAGGTTGGAGGTTTCGACTCCCAACACGTGCTGTTTTGGTAAATCGGGGAATCCGCTGCTCTGCTAATAACGTATATTGGATTCAGAAAGCAAAAAGGCTCTAGCATTTCT